>QKBP01000020.1 GCA_003246035.1 Desulfuromonadaceae bacterium
GATCAGCGTGCCGCTCAGCCCAGCGGCGATCCGTCCCGCCGTCCCCATCGAGCAGGGGGCGACGACCATGGCATCGGGAACCGCGGAACCGCTGGCCACCGGCGCAAAGAAGTCGTCCTCGGCGTTGTGCCGGAACTCCTCGCCGGTCCGGAAGTAGGTGCGCAGCTGCTGTTGTCGTTCCGTCGGGTCGGACACCAGATGCAACCCCAGTTCGTGGGCCAGCACCTGCCGGCCGGCGGTGGAGATCAGCAGGGTCACGCGCAGCCTGCGGGCGAGCAGTTCCTCGACCAGGCGCACCCCGTAGCGGCTTCCCGAGGCCCCGGTGATCGCGACGACCACGTGTTCCATACGCGCCTCCTTAGACCAGGACATCTGCCAAAGTGAAGACCAGCAACGTCACGCTGATGTAGCCGTTCATGTTGAAAAACGCCGCGTCGAGCTTCGACAGGTCGCCGGGGCGCACCAGCCGGTGCTCGTAGATCAGCATCCCCGCGGCGATCAGCACGCCGAGGAGGTAGATCGTCCCCAGGGGGGTTGCGGGAACCAGCAGCAGCAGCAACAGCACCATCAGCGCGTGGAAGATGCGCACCAGCACGATGGCCCGCACTTCGCCGAGGCGGGAGGGGATCGAGTAGAGTCCGCGGCGGCGGTCGAAGTCGAGGTCCTGCAGGGCGTAGAAGATGTCGAAGCCGGCGACCCAGAACAGCACCGCCAGACCCAGGGCGAGCACCGGCCAGCCGATGTCGCCGCGCAGGGCGATCCAGGCGCCGACCGGCGCCCCGGCCAGGCAGATCCCGAGGACCACGTGGGCGTAGGCGGTAAAACGCTTGCAGTAGGCGTACAGGACGAACAGCGCCACCGCCAGCGGGGCCAGGTAGAGACACAGCGGGTTGAGCATCCAGGCCGCCACCAACAGCAGCAGCAGCGAGCCGGCGACGAACAGCCACGCCTCCTGGCGCGAGATGACCCCGGCCGGGATGTGCCGTTCCGCCGTGCGGGGGTTGTCGGCATCGATCCGCGCGTCGATGATCCGGTTGAGGGCCATCGCCGCGCTGCGAGCGCCGACCATCGCCACGCAGATCCAGAACACCTGCCCGACGCTCGGTGGCGCCCCGTTCTCGAGCGCGGCCAGGGTCGCCCCCATCAGCGCGAAGGGGAAGGCAAAGACCGTGTGGGAGAACTTGATCATTTCAAGCAGGTGGCGAATTTTCGTAAACATCCTGGCCTCGTCTGGCTGGGGGAGTCGGGGGCTCAGTCTACACCGTGGCCGCGCCTGAAAACAACCCCTTCCGCCCGCTCCACCACGACGCTCCGGGCTCCGCCCTAAGCCCCGACATCGCGGAGTCCGCTGGCGAGGTCCGGGTAGCGCAGCGTCACCCCGAGCTCCTCGAGCAGCTTGCGGTTGTCCATACGCCGCGACTCGCCGATGTAAGAGAGCATCAGCGGGGTCATCACCTTGCGCGCCTCCTCGAGGCTGACCTGGGGGGGACGCTGGAGACCGAAGGCGTCGGCCACGCGGTTGAAGTACTCGGTCATGGTGGTCGGATGGCCGTCGCTGACGTTGTACACCTCCCCGGCCGGGGCCTTCTCCGCAGCGGCCAGGCAGATCTCGGCCAGGTCGTCGGCGTGGATCCGGTTGGTCAGCCCCGCTTCCTCGTCCCGCAGCACCGGGTGCCCTTCCTTGAGGCGCGCGAGGGGGAAACGCCCCGGTCCGTAGATCCCCGTGACCCGCAGCACCACCACGGGAATCTCGCGGTGTTTTCCCCATTCGCCGAGCAGCGTCTCGGCGTCCGCCCGGCGGCGCGCCCGCGAGGTCTGGGGGTTGAGGGGGGTCTGCTCGTCGACGCTCGCCCCGCCGCAGTCCCCGTACACGCCGCTGGTGCTGATGTAGACGACCTTGGCCGGTTCCTCCCCCGGCAGCACCGAGGCCGCGAAGGTGCGGACCCGCGGATCGCTTTCACCTCCGCCGGGGGGCGGCGCGAGGTAGATGACGTGCGCACCGGCGGTCGGCAGCCCGTCGATCGGCAGCTGGCTGTCGAGATCGCCGTGGATGCAGCGGATCCCCAGCGCCTCCAGCTCGCTGGCGTGGGTCGTGCTGCGGGTCAGCCCCCACACCTCGAGCCCCCTTTCCAGCGCCAGGCGCGCCACACGCTTGCCGATGTCCCCGCAGCCGATGATCAGGATCTTGTCCATCGCCTATCCTTTCAGACTCTTGCTGACGATCTCGTAGACGTCCTCGGACAGCCCGTCGATTCCGAGAATCCGCTCCAGCTCACGGCGCATCAGCCCCTGGCGCTGCGCGTCGTAACGCCGCCAGCGGGTAAACGCCGAGGCCAGCCGCGCGGCGACCTGGGGGTTGAGCCGGTCGAGCGTCCCGATCTGCTCCGCCACGAAGCGGTACCCCTGACCGTCGGCGCGGTGAAAGGCCGCCGGATTGCCGTGGGCGAAGGCTCCGATCAGGGCCCGGACCTTGTTCGGGTTCTTGAGACTGAACGCCGGGTGCCCCATCAGCCGCACCACATCGTCGAGAACGCTCGCACTGGTCGCCATCGCCTGGGCGCTGAACCATTTGTCCATCACCAGCGGGTCGTCCCGCCAGCGCCGGGCAAAGTCCTCCAGGACCTCGTGGCGCAACGGGGTGTCTCCGTTGACCAGAATCGTCAGGGCCGCGATGCTGTCGGTCATGTTGTCGGCCTGCGCGTAGTGCGCATGCACCATCCGCAACAGCTCGTCCTCACCGAGCGCCCCGAGATAGGCGAGCGCCAGGTTGCGCAGGCTGCGGTTGCCGATCGCCTCGGGTGCAAGGCTGTACTCTCCCGGCGGGCGGCAGCGCGCGTAGCAGGAGAGCCACTCCGCGCGCAGCTCCCTGGCAAGCTCCCGGCGCGCCTGTTCGCGCACCCTCCGCACCTCCTCGGGGTCGATGACCGCGAACTGCTCGGCGAGGTACCCCTCCCCCGGCAGGGTCAGGGCCAGGGCCCTCAGGGCGGCATCACTCCCCTCATCCAGCAGGAGCGTCCGGCACGCGGCCACGAACGCATCGTCCAAGACGGTCCGCGACTCTTGGCCAGCCGCCAGCCCCTCGAGCAGCAGTGCGCAGGCCAGTTGCTGGCCGGCCTCCCAGCGGTTGAACTGGTCGCTGTCGTGCCCCATCAGGAAGGCGCGCTGCTCGCGGCTGTACGGAAAGTCGAGCTTCACAGGCGCGGAAAAATCCCTCAGCAGGGACGGCACCGGCTCCTCCTCCACCTCCGTAAAGCAAAACACCTGCTCCTCGTTCTCCAGCGCCAGGACACGCGTCGTTGCCGCCGCGGCCTCCTTTTCGCCGGTGAGCCGCAAGGGGAGATCCTTTCCGTCGGCGGCGACCAGCCCCACCGCCAGCGGGATGAGGAAGGGGCGCTTTTCGTCCTGACCCGGTGTAGGGGAGCAGCTCTGACGCAGGGTCAGGGTATACGTGCGCTGTGCCGGGTCGTATTCACCGGTCCCTTCCACGTGCGGCGTCCCAGCCTGGTCGTACCAACGCATGAACGGTTCGAGATCGGCGCCGTTGGCATCCGCCATCGCCGCAACGAAATCATCCACGGTCGCTGCCTCGCCATCGTGGCGCTCGACATACAGGTCCATCCCCCGGCGGAATCCTTCGCGGCCGAGCAGGGTCGCGAGCATGCGCACCACCTCGGCCCCCTTGTTGTAGACCGTCACGGTGTAGAAGTTGTTGATCTCTACGTAGCTGTCGGGCCGCACCGGGTGGGCCAGGGGCCCGCTGTCCTCGGGGAACTGTGCCGTCCGCAGGATCCTGACCTCCTCGATCCGTTTGACCGGGCGCGAGGTCATGTCGGCGGAGAACTCCTGGTCCCGGTAAACGGTCAACCCCTCCTTGAGGGAGAGCTGGAACCAGTCCCGGCAGGTGACCCGGTTCCCGGTCCAGTTGTGGAAGTACTCGTGGCCGATGACCCCCTGGATCGCCTGGTAGTCGGCATCGGTAGCGGTCTCCGGCCGGGCCAGGACGTACTTGGAGTTGAACACGTTCAGCCCCTTGTTCTCCATCGCGCCCATGTTGAAGTCGTCGACCGCCACCACCATGTAGATGTCGAGGTCGTACTCCAGCCCGAAGCGCTCCTCGTCCCAGCGCATCGCCTCCTTGAGGGACGCGACCGCGTGGGCGCACTTCTCCCGGTTACGTGGCTCGACATAGAAATGCAGCGCGACCTCGCGACCGCCGGCGGTGGTGTACGCGTCCTCGATCAGGGACAGCCGGCCGGCCACCAGCGCGAACAGGTAACTCGGCTTGGGGAACGGGTCCTCCCAGGTGACGTAATGGCGGTTGCCGGGCAGCTCACCGCGCGCCACCGGGTTGCCGTTGGCGAGCAGAACCGGCTCCTGCTCACGGCAGCCGACCACCGTGGTGGTGAAGCGCGACAGCACGTCCGGACGGTCCGGGTAGTAGGTGATCTTGCGGAAGCCCTCCGCCTCGCACTGGGTGCAGTACATGCCGTTCGACATGTACAGCCCCTCCAGCGCAGTATTGCCGGCAGGGTCAATCTCGACCTCGCTCTCGAGCACGCACCGCGCGGGGAGCCGATCGACGACCAGGCGCTCCTGATCGACCAGGTACCGTTCGGCCGGGAGTTCCAGACCGTCGAGCCGCAGGCTGACCAGCTTCACCCCCTGACCGGCCAGCACCAGTGGTTCGCTCTCTCCGCTGCCGAGGCGTCGTTCGAGCTCCAGTCGGGCTGTCACCCGCGTACACGAGGGATCCAGATCGACCCGCAGTTCGACCCGGTGCACAAGGTAGGGATAGGGCCGATAATCCTCGCGCCGGACCACCGGACGCTGTTCCTGTGTCTGATTCATCATCGCTCCAACTGCTTCAACGTTTTGGTGACGACATCGACCGCAGTCTCCGGTTGACCCGGACAACCCCAGAAGCTATAAGGGTCTATCCCTTGGAGACCCGGGCTGATGCTCTATTCACCGTCCTATTTCGCGCTTTTCCTGGCCAACCTCACGGTCGTCGCCAGCTTCACCTGTTACTTCCTGTTCCCGTTGTTCGTCACCGCTCAGGGGGGGGACACCGCAGACATCGGCCTGCTGATGGGACTGTTTGCGCTCGCCTCGGCGGCTTGCCGCCCCTGGATCGCGCCGATGATCGACCGGATCGGGCGCAAGCGCAGCTACACGCTCGGCTGCCTGATCATGGTCGCCCTCCCGCCTCTGTACCTGCTTTTCGAGTCTACGCCCCTTCCGGTCGTCCCGCTGGCTGCGCTGCGCGTCGTTCACGGCATCGGCCTGGCAACCTGTTTTACCGCCGTATTTACCTTCATCGCCGACCTTCTCCCCCCCGCCCGACTCAACGAGGGGCTCGGCATGTTCGGTATTTCCGGACTGCTGGGCATCGCCGTCGGTCCCGCCATCGGCGAGCAGGCCCTTAAGTTAGCAGGTTTCGCGGGCCTCTTTGGAGCCTCCTCGCTGCTCGCCCTGATCGCCATGCTTGCCCACCTGCCGTTGCAGGAAGAGAACGACCCGGAGGATACGCGTACAGAGACTCCCGGTTTTTTCGTCCTGCTCGTTCAGCCACGGCATCTGCTGGTCGCCCTGCTGGCTCTGCTGTTCGGGTTCGGGGTCTCCACCAGCGGCAACTTCATCGCCCCTCTCTGCGAAGAGCGCGGGCTGCTAGCCGTGACGCCATTTTTCGTCAGTTACGCGTTCGCCGCCGTCGCGACACGTCTCTTTATCGGGAGACTCGCCGACCGGGTCGGGGAACGGCGTGTTCTCCCGTGGGCCTTCCTGGTCTGTGCCGTCGGCCTGTTACTGGTGCTGCCGGCCTACACCTCGGTAACGCTCTCGGCGGCGGGTATCGTCTGCGGAGCCGGGCACGGCCTGCTCTTCCCGACATTGAACACCATGGCCATCCGCGACATTCCGCGCCGCTCCCGCGGCAGCGTCACCGGGATTTTCACCGGGGCCATCGACAGCGGAATTTTTCTCGGTTCCGTCTCCCTCGGCGCAATTTCCAAAATCGTCCCGCTGTCCGTCTTATTTGCCATCTCGGCGGCCGTTCTGCTGGCCGGCTGGGGGATGACCTTCCATACCCACCCGCACAGGACGTAAAAAGGGGCCGGAATAACCAGCCCCTTTGCCCGACCACGAAAGAGAACGCTGCGCTCAGTTGTTCTTGGCCGCGTTAAAGGCTTCGAGATAGCGCTTGAGGAGACGCCTTCCATCGGCGTCCAGATCGACGAATTCCACCCCGGCATGAAAGACATCTTCGGCCGTTTCTGTGACATGGACGATTCGTCCGGTAAGATCGACCAGTTCGTCGTCCAGCCCGATCGAAACCTTCAGTAACTCATTCGGCTGAAGAGGGAGGTGGGTTTCAAGCTTCAACCCAATTTCACTCACGTCAAGTGTCCGCCCCATCCCCTGATTGAGGACTTCACCCTGATGCGCCACATGCTCGATATCGAGGAAATTGAGGGTGTCCTTGCGTTCCGATCTGCGCTGATCCATGTGTTCCTCCCAGCGTTACGGCAGTAATTCCATCCCACACAACATTTCAACGTGACATTCTAGCGCATAATTCAGAACATTTCATTACTTTGTTGCATGAATCGCCCCACGACCGGACCATAAAAAAAGCCCCCGGAGCAACCGGGGGCTTCGAGTCTTGACCCAGAGAGAGATCAGAATACGGCCAGCTTGGCCAGTTCCATGATCGCCCCGGGGACGATGCCGAGATAAAAGACACCGAGCACGGCGAGCACAATCGACACGGCCGCGCCGGCATCCACCTTGACCCAGGCGAAATCCTCGACCGGATCACGGAAGTACATGTGCACCATGATTCTCAGGTAGTAGTAGAGGGAGACGGCCGAGTTCAGAACACCGATCACGGCCAGCCAGATGTACCCCGCCTTGACCGCACCTGCAAAGATATAGAATTTACCGGCGAAGCCTGCTGTCGGGGGAATCCCCATCAGCGAGAAGAGGAAGATCGCCAGGCACACACCGAGAAACGGGCGACGGTAACCGAAACCGCTGAAGCCCTCAAGGGTCAGGTTCTCCTCCCCCTTCTTGCCCGCGAGCACCAACACCGCGAAGGCCCCGATGTTCATGAAGGAATAGGCCAGCATGTAGAAGAGGATCCCGGCCTTGCCGACCGCGTTGGCAGCGACCATGCCGACCATGGCGTACCCTGCATGAGCGATCGAGCTGTAGGCGAGCATACGCTTGATGTTGTCCTGCTTGATGGCGATCACGTTGCCGGCGATCATGGTGGCAACGGCCAGCACCCAGAGGACGTCGATCCAGTCGCTCTGCAGGCCGGCCATGGCGATGATGAAGACGCGCATAAAAGCCCCGAAGGCGGCCGCCTTGGGTCCGGCGCTCATGAACGCGGTGATCGGCGTCGGTGCCCCCTGATAGACGTCAGGCGTCCACATGTGGAACGGTGCCGCCGCAATCTTGAACAGGAAGCCGGTCGCGAGCAGCAACATGCCGGCCACCATCATCGGATTGCCAAGTACGTAGGAGTTGTTGGTGACAAACTGGGCGATTTCCTGGATCTGGGTCGAGCCGGTAGCTCCATAGACCATGGCAATCCCGTACAGCAGAAAGCCGGTCGAGAAGGCACCGAGCAGGAAGTACTTGAGACCGGCTTCGTTGGACGCCAGATTCCCGCGGAACAGGCCGGCGAGGACATACAGCGCTACCGACATGACCTCGAGACCGAGGAAGATGGTCATCATGTCCGTGCCGGAGACCATCCACATCGCACCGGCCGTGGTCAGCAGGATCAGCGGATAGTACTCGCTGATCGGATAGCCTTCACGCTTGAGGTACTCGTCGGACATCAGGATCGTCAGCCCGGCAGAGACCAGGAAGGTGATGTTGAAGAAGGTGGCAAAGTTGTCGAGCACCACGCTCCCTGCAAATCCCTCCTGGTAGTTGTTCCAGCCACCGACCACGACAAACCCGGTCGCGACCAGGGACAGGATCGAGAGCACGGCGACCGGCGTGGTCGTGCCGCGGGGGGTGAACACCCCGATCAGCAGCAGGACCATGGCGCAGACGCTCAGGACCAGGGAGGGCATGATAGCCTGGAAGTTGACACCCGCCAGGGCTAGGTAGTTGATAGTTTCCATCGAACAGCTCCTTCAGAAGCGTGGTTAATTACGGTTCCTCGGTATCTTCCGGCTCAGTCCTGCTGAGGCTGAAGGACGACCACCTCGGGGGCGGCGACCTCAACCATGGCGACTTGCTTGGCCTTGACCTGTCCGAGCAGCTGCTCAATCGACGGGGTCATCTTGCGGAAGAAGGTATTGGGATAGAGGCCGATCCAGAACACGAAGACCAGCAGCGGCAGCATCAGCACGACTTCGCGCGCATTGAGGTCCTTGAGGTTCTGGTTGGCCGGGTTCTTCAGCTCCCCGAACATGACGCGCTGGAACATCCAGAGCATGTAGACGGCGGCGAAAATGACCCCGGAGGTCGAAATCACCGCGAACCAGCGCAACTCGCTTTCGAAGGCGCCCATCAGGGCGAGGAATTCACCGACGAAGCCGTTGGTTCCCGGCAGGCCGATCGAGGAGAAGGTCACGATCATGAAGATCGTGGCAAAGATCGGCATCTGCTTGGCCAGACCGCCGAATTCGGCGATAGCGCGGGTGTGGCGCCGCTCGTAGATGAATCCGACGATAAGGAAGAGCGCGCCGGTCGAGATACCGTGGTTGATCATCTGGAGCATCCCGCCCGACATCCCGGTCAGATTCAAGGCGAAGACACCGAGCATCACGAAACCGAGGTGGGCCACCGACGAGTAGGCGACCAGCTTCTTGACGTCGTCCTGCATCATCGCCACCAGCGAACCGTAGATGATGCCGATCACACACAGGGTCGCGAGATACGGCATGCACTGGTCGAGGGCAGTCGGGAAGAGCGGGATCGCGAAGCGCACGAAGCCGTAGGTTCCCATCTTCAGCAGGATCGCGGCCAGAATGACCGAGCCGGCCGTCGGGGCCTCGGTGTGGGCGTCCGGCAACCAGGTGTGCAGCGGGAACATCGGCACCTTGATCGCGAAGCTGAAGGCGAAGGCCAGGAACAGCCAGATCTGCATGTCGGCCGGGACCCGGGTCAGGTAGAGCTGGGCGATACTGAAGCCGTCCATGGGGATGCCGCTGTTGAGCGCGTAATAGTAGACGAAGATGATCGCCACCAGCATCAGCAGCGAGCCGACCGCGGTGTAGATAAAGAACTTGACCGCCGCGTAGATGCGGTTCTTGCCGCCCCAGATGCCGATCAGGAAGTACATCGGGATCAGCATCAGTTCCCAGAAGATGTAGAACAGGAATAGGTCGAGTGAAATGAACGCGCCGAGCATTCCGGTTTCGAGCAGTAGCAGCAGGGCCATGAAGCCCTTGGTCGCCTTCTCGACGGCCGACCAGGTCGACAGCACGGTGATCGGCATGATGAAGGTGGTCAGCAGCACCAGCCAGAGGCTGATACCGTCGATCCCGACATGGTAGTTCATCTGGAAGAAGTCACCGATCTTGATCCACTGCACCTTCTCGACGTACTGCATCCCGCCCGAGGTCGCGAACACCTCGTTGAAGGCCAGCGGCAGGCTGAGGACGAAGGTCGCCAGGGTGACCAGCAGGGTGAACCCCTTGAGCAGGCCGTCGCTCCCCTTCGGGATGAACAGCAGCACCAGCATCCCGGCCAGCGGGAGGAAGGTCAGATAGGTGAGCAGGTTCGGAATTTCGCTCATGGAAACGCTCCTTGTATCGCTAACGCTTTAGACGGCAGAGTTACTTGAGGATATAGAATCCGACCACCAGCAACACGCCGATGACCATGGACAGGGCATAGTTCTGAACGATGCCGGTCTGCGTCAGGCGCAGGGTCCGCGAGGCGAACTGCACCACGGCACCGGCACCGTTGACGACACCGTCAACCACGCGCACATCCACACCTTTCCAGAGGAAGGTTCCGATTCGCTTGCAGGGGTTGACGAACAGGGCGTCGTAGATCTCGTCGACGTACCACTTGTTGAAGATGGTGCGCCAGGCCCCCTGGAACTTGGCCACGAACTTGGCCGGGGCCTCGGGGCTCTTGATGTACATCACCCAGGCGAGGAAGATTCCGACCAGCGCGATCCCGACCGAGACGCCCATCATGGTGAACTCGAAGGCGTGGGTGCCGTGCGCGACGGCCTGGGTCTTGCCGAACACCGGGTGGAGGAAATGCTCGAGGCGATGCAGACCTTCACCGAAAGCCGCAGGGATGCCAATGTAGCCGCCAAGTGCGGCGAGAATCGCGAGAACGACCAGCGGCAGGGTGATGACCCACGGCGACTCGGGGATGTGATCCTTGGCGCGTGCATCGGTGCGCTGCTCACCGTGGAAGGTCATGAAGACCAGGCGGAACATGTAGAAGGCGGTCATGCCGGCGGCACAGGCGCCGATCAGCCACAGCCAGACGCTACCCTGCGGTGACTCGAGGGCGAACCAGAGGATCTCGTCCTTGGAGAAGAAGCCCGAGAGGCCGGGGATCCCAGCGATGGCCAGGGTCGAGATCAGGAAGGTCAGGTAGGTAATCGGCATTTTCTTGCGCAGGCCACCCATGTTACGCATGTCCTGCGGATCGTCGTGCAGGTGGGCGTGATGGTAGCCGTGATGCATGGCATGAATGACCGAACCGGAGCCGAGGAACAGGCAGGCCTTGAAGAAGGCGTGGGTCATCAGGTGGAACACGCCGGCGGTGAAGGCGCCGACCCCCATGGCCAGGAACATGTAGCCGAGCTGGGAGACCGTCGAGTAGGCGAGGACGCGCTTGATGTCATTCTGGGCCAGACCGATGCTGGCGGCGAAGATCGCGGTGGCGGCACCGACGATGGCGACTACCATCATGGTGTCGGGAGCCAGGGCGAACAGGCCGTTCATACGGCCGATCATGTAGACGCCAGCGGTAACCATGGTGGCGGCGTGGATCAGGGCCGATACCGGGGTCGGACCTTCCATCGCGTCGGGCAACCAGGTGTAGAGCGGGATCTGGGCCGACTTGCCGGTGGCGCCGACGAAGAAGCACAGGGTCACGATGGTCACGACCAGGCTTCCGCTGCCGAGCAGGTGACCGTGCTGGGCGATCTCGACGAAGTTGATGGTCCAGACGCCGTGCTCGGTGCCGAGGGTCCAGAAGAGGGTGAACAGACCGACCAGGAAGGCGAAGTCACCGACACGGTTGACCACGAAGGCCTTCTTGGCGGCATCGCCGGCACTCTTCTTCTCGAAGTAATAGCCGATCAGCAGGTAGGAGCAGAGGCCGACACCTTCCCAACCGACGAACATGACCAGCGCGTTGCCACCGAGCACCAGCATGAGCATCGAGAACACGAACAGGTTCAGGTAGCAGAAGTATCGGTAGAAGCCCTCTTCACCGTGCATGTAGCCGATCGAGTAGAGGTGGATCAGCGAGCCGACCCCGGTCACCACCAGCAGCATCAGCGCCGAAAGGGGATCGAGGAGGAAGCCCCAGTCGATCTGCAGGTTGCCGAGTGACATCCACGAGGCCACAACCACCTCTTTGACCTTTGCGGTTTCCGGTTCCTGCAGCAGCTGGAAGAAATACTTGACCGAGATCGCGAAGGACCCCGCCACCGCTGCCGTACCGATCAACCCGATGATCCACTCGTTGCGCAGGATCTTCTTGCCGAGCAGACCGTTGACGATCGCGCCGCACAGAGGGAGGACCGGGATGAGCCAAAGCAAGTCGTACGAATTCATCTATATGCTCCTCTAGAAGGAATGGACCCTTGTGATTACCACTTGAGCAGGTTCACTTCGTCGACGTCGATCGATTCCTTGTTGCGGAAGAACGCGATCATCAGCGCCAGGCCGACGGCAGCTTCAGCAGCTGCCACGGTCATGACGAAAAACACGAAGACCTGGCCGTCAATGTTGCCGAGGTGGTGCGAGATGGCGATGAAACTCAGGTTGACGGCGTTGAGCATCAGTTCGATGCACATGAAAATGACGATGGCGTTCCGCCGAGTGAGGACGCCGAAGGTCCCCAGAGAAAACAGAATCGCACTAAGTCCGAGATATTGATAAAGCATGTCGTCTCTCCCTGAACCGCTTAGACTTCGCGTTTGGCCAGCACCACGGCGCCGATGATCGCCACCAGGAGCAGGATGGATGCAATCTCAAAGGGGAGCAGGAAGTCGGTAAAGATCGCCTTGCCGATCAGCTCCGTGTGCCCCTGACTCTTGACCACCTCGCGCGTCATGGCCCCCGCCACGTCGCTGGCCTTGCCGTTGGAAACCGCGGCGTAAACGGTGATCAGCATCACCACCGCGGCGATCGCCCCGGCAACCACCCCGCGGCGGACCTGGCCGGTTACCGCCGTGCCGAGGTTCAGCAGCATGATGACAAAGATGATCAGCACCATGATGGCTCCGGCATAGACCATGATCTGGATGGCCGCCATGAACGGCGCATACAGCATCACGTAGAGTGCGGCCAGGCAGACGAACGTCTGAACCAGCGCCAGGGCACTGTTGACCGGGCTTTTGCACTTGACCACGAGAAAGCCGGCAAGCACGGCGATCGAGGCCACCAGGTAGAAAAGCAACTGTTCCATGGACTCAATGCTCCTTATCGATTAGCGCAGCAGACGCTCTTTGGTGAATTCAAAATCGGCACGGCGATAGTTCGCGAGTTCATAGGCCTCGGTCATCTCGATCGCCTCGACCGGGCAGGCCTCGACGCAGTAGCCGCAGAAGATGCAACGCAGCAGATCGATAGTGTAGATGCGCGGGTACTTCTCGCCCTTGGCGTTCTCATCGCTCTCGACCGTAATACATTTAGCCGGACAGACCGTCGGGCAGAGGTAACAGGCCACACACTTCTCGCGGTCGTGAGCAGGCACCAGGCGATGCAGCCCGCGGAAGCGCTCCGAAGGCTGGAGCTTCTGCTTGGGATACTGCACCGTGGTGGTGTACTTCGGATTCAGGTGCTTGAGGGTGATCCACAGACCTTGTGCAAGTGCTTTAAACATGGGTCATAGTCCTCTTGACGTAGTAATTGTTTGGGTTACAGCCACACCACAACGATGCCGGTCAGCAGGATGTTCAGCAGGGAAAGCGGCAGGAACACCTTCCAGCCCATGAACATCAGCTGATCGTAGCGGACACGGGGTACCGTGGCGCGGATCCACATCATCATGATCAGGAACCAGCCGATCTTGAGCAGCAGGTTCAGCGGCCCGAGCACTTCAGGGAAGGGCCCGGTCCAGCCACCGAGAAACAGGGTGGCGATGATCGCGCCGATCACGATCATGTTGGCGTATTCCGCCATGAAGAACATGGCGTATTTCATCGAGGAGTACTCGGTGCAGAAACCTGAGACCAGCTCGGTCTCGGCCTCGGGAAGGTCAAACGGGGTACGGTTGATCTCGGCCATGCCGGTGATGAAAAACAGCACGAAGGCCAGCGGCTGCTTCCAGATGTACCAGTTGAGGATCGAACCCGATTGCTGCTCAACGATCGCGCGCAGGCTGAGGGTCTCGGAGAGCATGAAGACCGCGACGATCGCCAGTCCTGCGGCCAGCTCATAGGAGATCATCTGGGCCGAGGAGCGGATCCCGCCGAGCAGAGAGTACTTGCTGTTAGAGGCCCATCCGGCGAGCACGATCCCGTAGACGCCGAGGCCGGCCATCGCCAGGATGTAGAGCATGCCGACGTTCAGGTCGGTGATCTGAAGGGGGACCAGGTAGTCGCCGATCTGGACATCGGGGCCGAAGGGAACCACGGCAATGGTGATCAGCGCCGGAATCAGGATCATCATCGGGGCCAGCACGAAAGCGAACTTGCTCGCCTCGCTGGGGATGATGTCTTCCTTGAAGAAGCTCTTGATGCCGTCGGCAATCGGCTGCAGCAGGCCCATCGGACCGGTCATGGTGGGGCCGAGACGGGTCTGCATGTGACCGATCAGCTTACGCTCGACCCAGGTCGCATAGGCAACAATCAGCATGACCACGGTAAAGACCACGAGAATCTTGACCAGTGATGCAGCTGCGAACAGCCAAGGTGCATTGGTGAGGCTCAACAGTTCAGGCGTCATGACAATCCTCTTCCCTCTTCTGTAATTAGATTGGTGCGTACGGTGCTTATCTCTATCCGGGCTTGTGGGGTGTATCCATCTCACCCAGATGCTTTTTCAGGTATTGCGCTTCCCGATTTTCCGGTCTGCAGGCCAGCGCCCTGTCGAGTGCCTCGCGGGCTCCGTCGAGCAGGTCGAGCTGGATATGGCATTCCGCGATCCGGACCAGGGCGTCGCTGTCCTTGGGGTTTAGAACCAGAAACCTCTGGTACCAGGCAATCGCCTCGCCGAATTCCCCTATCTTGCGGTAGACCTCCCCGAGCATGAACAGGGCCGGGGCAAAGTCGGGGTTGCTGTCGACGGCCTTCTGAAACTCATCCGAGGCTTCGTCGAAAACCCCCTGTTTCATCAGCGCCATACCGAGGTCGAAGCGGGCCGCCGTGTAGCCTGGACTCTGTGCGACGACCCTCCGGTACTGTTCGATCGCCAGATCGAGAGCCCCCTGCTGGGCGTAGACCATGCCGAGGATGTAGCTTGCCCGGGTATATTCGGGGTTGAGCTGCAGGGCTCGACTCAGGGCCTCGCGTGCCCGTTCCAAGTCCGTGTTCCTGAGCAGTGACAACCCGAGACGGTAGCATGTCTCCGAGCTGTTGGGGTTGCAGGAGAGTGCCTTGCTGTAACTCTCGATGCTCCCTGCCAGATCCCCCAGGCCGTATAAGGCCATGCCCAGCTTGTAATGGATGCGGAAGGCATCCGGGTCGTCCTTCAGGGCGCGCCTGAATGCGTCGACCGCCCCCTGAAGTTCCCCTTTGTCGTAGAGCGCCAGCCCCTTGTAGTAGTGAGCCTTGCTCAGGGTCGGGTCGAGGCCGAGAGCTTCATCCCAGGCCGTCAGGGCATCGTCGATCCGCCCACGGTGAAAAGCGTCGAGGGCCTTGCGATGACGAAATTCGCCGTTTTCGGCCAGGGCGGCACCGCACTGGTCACAGAACCGTGCACGGGCCGACACCGTTGCTTCACACTGGGGACACTCCATGCCCACGTTCGAATCCTCCCCTTATTTGCTCACCTCGGCGGGGATCGCCGCTTCGCCGGCGTAGACCTTGTTGAGTCCGGCCTCGGCAAAGTGGTAAGGGACGAACACCACCCCTTTGGGGAGCCGCTTGTCGACCTTGGCCTTGAGGGAGAGTTCCGTCCCCTTGGCCACGATCTTCACGCGTTCCCCCTCATTCACACCCAACTCCTGTGCGTCTTCCGCGGACAGCTCGGCATACGGTTCAGAGACGACGGCGAGCGGCCCCTTGGCGCGGGTCGAAACAGAGCCGCTGTGGTAGAGGGCACTGCCGGTCACGAGCTGGAAGCGCGCATCGAGTCGCTTGCCACTGTCCACGGCCACCACCGCCTTCTTGGCGGGCTGGAGGTTTTCTCCGCCCCAGACGACACCTTGCGCCCCGATAGCGTTGAACTCGATCTGCGCGTAGGCCGGCACGGTCTTCTGGATCGCGGCGAAGACCGAATCGCTGCCGGTGAAGGTGAGCGAGCCCCCGAGGGTTGCGGCAAGTTTCTGGAAAATGGCACCGTCGGTCAGAGCCTCGCCCGGGCTGGTCAAAGCGGGGCGGACACGCTGCAGGCGCCGCTCGGCGTTGGTGAAGGTCCCGTCCTTCTCGGCGAAGGATGCCGCTGGGAGCACGACGTCGGCCTTGGCCGCGGTGGGCGAAAGGAACAGGTCCTGAACCACGACGAAGGAAGCCTTGTCGAGGGCAGCCTCGACCTTGGCGCGCCCGGGATACGTCGTCAGCATGTCCTCACCGACTACGTACAGTGCCGAAAGCTCTCCCGCCGCCGCCTTGTCGAGCATCTGCTGGGCACCGTAGCCCCCTTCGCCCGGCAGGATGCCGAGGTCGATCGCGCCCTGGCTGTTGGCCTTCTCGCCACACAGATAGAGCCCCGACCCCTCCCGGCCGGCATTGCCGGTCAAGATGGCAAGGTTGGCCGCGGCGATCCCGAGTCCGCGGCTGTCCGCGGTGTAGGGGAGTCCGTAGGCCAGCAGGATGGCGCTCTTCTTGGCCACGGCGAGCTTGCGGGCCACGGCACGGATGGCGTCGGCAGAAACCCCGGTCGCCTCGGCGACCTTCTCCGGAGTGGCACTGGCAAGGGCCGATTTCAGGGCCTCGAGGCCTTCAACGCCGTCAGTTGCGGCTAGGCCCTCGGTGAGCAGCACGTTGCAGATGGCGTTGATGACGTTGATTTCCATCCCCGGCGCAGCGAGCAGGGTCTGGGTATGCGGGAGCTTGGTCAGCTTGCCACGCTTGTCGGCGAGCACGATCAGCTCGGC
>QKBP01000035.1 GCA_003246035.1 Desulfuromonadaceae bacterium
GACATCGTAGGGAGGCTCGACCCGCTCGGGCCCCTCGAGATCGATGGCCCGCTCGGCGACGTTGGAGGCCAGATCGGCCATACGCTCGAGGTCGTTGTTGATCTTGAGGACCGAGACGATGAAGCGCAGGTCGGTGGCGACCGGCTGGTGCAGGGCGAGGATCTTCAGGCACTCCTCCTCGAGCTCCACCTCCATGTTGTCGACCCGCTCGTCGCCGGCGATCACCTTGCGCGCCAGCTCGACGTCCCCTTCGCGCAGGGCCTGCACCGATTGCTGCACCGACTCCTCGACCACCGCGGCGAGATCGAGAATGCTTTTCTTCAGGCGTTCCAGTTCACGAACCATGTGCACAGTCATTGTAGGCTCTCCCTAACCGAATCGACCGGTGATGTAATCTTCGGTCTGCTTGACCCTGGGTTTGACGAACAGCTGCTTGGTGACCCCGAATTCGACCAGGTGCCCCTCGTAGAGGAAGGCGGTGAAATCGGAGACCCGAGCGGCCTGCTGCATATTGTGGGTGACGATGATGATCGAGTAGTTTTCGCGCAGTTCGCCGATCAGCTCCTCGACGCGGGCTGTCGACTTGGGATCGAGGGCGCTGCACGGCTCGTCCATCAGGATCACCTCGGGGTTGACCGCGATCGCACGGGCGATACAGAGGCGCTGCATCTGCCCGCCGGAGAGGCCGAGAGCCGAATCATTGAGCCGGTCCTTGACCTCGTCCCACAGCGCAGCACCGCGGAGGCTCTTCTCCACGGTCTCATCGAGCTGCTGCTTGTCCTTGACCCCCGCGATCCGCAGGCCGTAGATCACGTTTTCATAGATCGACTTGGGGAACGGGTTCGACTTCTGGAAGACCATGCCGACCTTGCGACGCAGCTCGATGACATCGGTCGTCGGCGCGTAGATGTCCTCGCTGTTGAGAGCGATCCGCCCGACCACCTTGGCCACGTCGACCAGATCGTTCATGCGGTTGAAGCAGCGCAGCAGGGTCGACTTGCCGCATCCCGAGGGCCCGATCAGGGCCGTGACCTGCCCGCGCGGGAAGGCCAGGGAGACATCGAACAAGGCCTGCGACTCTCCGTAGTAGAAATCGAGACCTTCGACGGCGATCACCGGGTCGTCGATCGTTATCAGCTGTTCTCTGGGCATCTTCTGACCGACCTCTCTTCTAGAACGTTCCGAAAGTATAGCGTTTCTTCATCTTGTTACGCAGGTAGATCGCGACGCTGCTCATCGTCAGCACGATCAGCACCAGCAGCAGGGTGGTGACGAACACCATCGGCTTGGCGGCCTCGACATTGGGGGACTGGAAGCCGATGTCGAAGATATGGAAGCCGAGATGCATGAACTTGCGATCCAGATGCACGAACGGGAAGTTGCCGTCGATCGGCAGCGCCGGCGCCAGCTTGACCACTCCGGTGATCATCAGCGGCGCGACCTCGCCCGCGGCGCGGGCCATGGCCAGGATCAGCCCGGTCATGATCCCGGGAGAGGCCATCGGCAGCAGGATGCGGTAGAGGGTCTGAAACTTGGTCGAACCGAGCGCCAGGGACCCTTCACGCATCTCCCGGGGGATCGCGCCGAGGGCCTCCTCGGTGGCCACGATCACCACCGGCACGGTGAGCAGCGACAACGTCAGGCTTGCCCAGAGAATCCCGCCGGTCCCGAAGGTCGGGGTGGGGAGTCGCTCGGCGAAGAACAGGCTGTCGAGGGCACTGCCGATCCCGTAGACGAAGAAGCCCAGCCCGAAGATCCCGTAGACGATCGAGGGGATTCCGGCGAGGTTGTTCACGGCGATGCGCACGATCCGGACCAGAATCCCTTCACGGGCGTATTCCCGCAGGTAGATCGCGGCGATCACCCCGAGCGGGAAGGAGACCAGGCTCATGAGGAAGATCAGCATCACGGTACCGAAGATGGCCGGGAAGAGCCCACCTTCGGTGTTCGACTCCCGCGGCTCTCCGACGAACAGCTCGATGAGCTTGTCGGCGTAGAACACCCCCTTGTCGAACCAGGACATGGCGTTGGGACGATACAGGCGGACAATTTCGGCGACGACGATCTCCTTTTCAGTCCCCCGGGCGTCGCTGAAAACAGCCCGGGCCTCGCGCATGCGCCGTTCGAGCTGGTTCTGCTCGGCGAGGTGAACCTCGAAGGCGTGGTTGAGCTCCTCGATTTCGGCCTGCAGTTCGCGGTAAGCGCCGCTCTCCCGGCTCCCGCCAGCGTGCAGCAGCTCGAGCTGCTTCAGGCGCAGCTTTTCGGCATCGAAGCTGATCTCGCTGACCGTTTCGACCTTGTCCTCGACGGCCTCTTTCTGAACCTCGACCGCCTCGCGGAGGGCATCGAGCTTCTCCAGCGGGGTCGCCGTTTCGGCCGCCTCGAGCATCCCGGCCGTCTCGACCCGCTCGAGAAATCCATAGAAGTTGCCGTATTCTACGCGTTCCAGGGCGATGGCCTCGGCGGGCCTGGAGATCGACACGATGTCGGATTCGTCGAACCAGCGGAAGTCGAGCCCGTACAGGTCGCGGTTGCCGATCTTGAGCTGCAGACGCTCCCCTTCTCCGTTGTGGACCGGCTCACGCTTGACCACCTCCCCCATCCAGGCGGTCCCGTCCCCCATCTCGAGTCGCTGCAGATCGCTCGGCCAGAAGACCCCCAGACCGTTGACCAACACCACCACGATCAGGGTAAAGGCGATCAGCAGGGTCACGCCCAGAGCGGCTCCGGCCCCCCAGACGCACGGCTCGCCGATTCTCCAGTATGTCATCTTCATAGCGTACTCCCGGCTAGAAACGGCCGTACTTCGCGCGCAGGCGCTGGCGGATCACCTCGGCGGCGGTGTTGACGATAAAGGTCATGACGAACAGCAGCACCGCCGAAAGGAACAGCACCCGGTAAAGGGTCCCTCCGTGCGGCGCCTCGGGGATTTCGACGGCGATGTTCGAGCTCAGGGGGCGCATGCCGTTGAAGATGCTCAGGTCCATGATCGCCGTGTTGCCGGTCGCCATCAGCACGATCATGGTTTCCCCGACCGCTCGCCCGAAGCCGATCATGGTCCCGGCGAAGATCCCGGGGCTGGCCGAGGGGAGGATCACCCTCCAGACCGTCTGCCAGCGGCTCGCTCCGCAGGCCAGCGAGGCGGCCTTGAGACTCGGGGGGACGTTCGAAAGGGAATCCTCGGCGATGGTGAAGATGATCGGAATCACCGCAAACCCCATGGCGAAGGCGATCACGATGCAGTTGCGGGGGTCGTAACGGGTCCCCAACGACTCGAACAGCCACAGCTTGAGGTCACCGCCGAAGAATATCTGCTCGAACGTCGGGCCGAAGCTGAACGCGGCCGCGACGGCAATGACGATGACCGGCACAACGGCCAGGAATTCGTACCCCCGCTCGAGGTGTTTGAGCCGGTCGTGACTGCGCAGCGGTTGCCAGACCAGGATCGCGATCATCACCCCGGCCGGAACGAACAGGATACTCAAGAAGACCGCGCCGACGGAGGCTTCGATGATCGGCGCCAGCCACAGGGCGGCGAGAAAACCGATGATCACGGTCGGAATCGCGGCCATGATCTCGACCATCGGCTTGATGAATTCGCGGACCCTGGGGCGACAGAACTGGCTGGTGTAGATCGCCCCGAACAGCGCCAGCGGCAGGGCAAAGATCATCGCATAGAAGGTCCCCTTGAGGGTGCCGAAGATCAGTGGGGTCAGGCTCAGCTTCGGCTCGAAGTCGTCGCTGGCCGACGAGGACTGCCAGGCCCAGACCGGCTCGTCGTACCCTTCGTACCAGACCTTGCCGAACAGGGTCTTCAGGCTGACCTCGGGGTGCGGATTGTCGATACGCCAGGCGACCAGGGAGCCGTTGTCTGCGAGAGTCACCAGACCGTCGCTGCGGGTCGAGAGGGCGAAATGCTTTCCGGTTACTGCGGGCGCCGGGAGCTCCAGCAGGTGACGTTCGCTGGTCATGTGGTCGAGATGCAACCCCCCGTCGCGGCTGTAGCTGAGCAGCGACTTGTCCCGCAGCGAAGGCTGGATCCGCTCGACCTGTCCGGGGTGAGGGGTGAGCTGGTGGAGCCGGGTGAGCACGAAGCGGGACGGGTCGTTGCTGTCGCGCACCGGCGACCAGGTCGACAGGCGTCCGCGGGCATCTCCCACCGCCAGGGAATAGTCGCCGAACACGAGCCCGAGCGCCGTAATCGCCGCCTCGTCGCCGTTCGCCCGGACCTTGTCGATCAGCTCGGGTTCGCCCGGCTCCTGGAGCGTGTAACGGAGCAGAAAGCCCCGGTCAGTTCCGACATAGAGGTTGCTCCCGGCCTGGTCGGGGATCAGGGCCGTGATCGCACCGGACCCGGGATCCTCGATGGTTGCCTCGAAGTTCTCCTCCTCGGCATCACCGAACAGCGACTCGCTCAGCACGGTCTGGCTCACCCGCACGCGATTCTCCGCGAGCAGCTCGATACGGGTCCGTGTCCCCTCCTCCTCACCGCGGAGAAAGACCTGCTTCGGGACCTGTCCCCGGGACGCGGGGGGGGAATCCCACAGCGTGGCCACGCTGTAACGAATGGTCCGCTTGTTCCCCCGTTCCTCGTCGAAAAAAGGTGAGAAGGTCACACGCACCAGCGTCGCCGACCCGTCGTCCCAGGTCAGGGCATACAGCTGGCGCCCGAAAGGCTCCACCGACCTCAGGATCTTCCCTTCGGCGACCTGCACGGTACTGGCGGGCTGTGTCGGGGCACCGGCAAGCGGGATGAAGTGGAAGGCTCCCGCATCGGAAACCAGGAAGGCATTTTCGAGGTAATCGTCGATGCCGACCGCCAGAACCCTGTCGGAGGGCAACGCCAGGGGGTTCTCCAGGCTCGCCGTCGGCGTCGTCTTGGGGGCCTTGAAGAGCGGTAGAGAGACGTTGACAATCAACAGCAGGATGAGAATGACCGTGATGATGATCGCCATGCCGCCGAGGGTAATGAACCACTTGGCGAGACGATCGTTGCGCTTGATCCTGCGTCTGAAGGCTTCGTTCATAGGGTCACCGTCTGGAAGAAACAGAGTCCCGCCACCCGGATTACGGGTGGCGGGACCGCCATGGTGCGCGTCGTTGCTGCGTTGCGATCCGGTGATCGCCGTTTAGTCGAGCAGCTTCGCCATCTTGGCAGCAACCTCGGCGGTCAGGGGGAGGTAGCCGTCCTTGATCACGATCTCCTGGCCTTCTTTCGAAAGCACGAACTTGAGAAATTCCTTCTGTAGCGTGTCGAGGGGCTTGTTCGGCTCCTTGACCACGTTGATGTAGAGGAGGCGCCCGAGGGGATACTTGCCCTGGAGCACGTTTTCATAGCTCGGCGCGTATGCGGGCTCTCCGTCCTTCTTGGCCAGGGCGATCGCCTTGACTTCCGAGGTCTTGTAGCCGATCCCCGAGTAACCGAGGCCACCCTTGTCTTCGCCAACCCCCTGGACCACCGAAGCCGAACCGGGTTGTTCTTTCACCGCATCACTGAAGTCCCCCTTGAACAGGGCGTGGTCCTTGAAGTAGCCGTAGGTGCCGGAGGCCGAGTTGCGACCGTAGAGGCTGACCGGCTGATTGGCCCAGGAGCCGGTCAGACCGGCCTGACCCCAGGTCGCGATCGCCGTGGGATACCCCCCCTTGCGGGTCTTCGAGAACATCGCGTCGACCTGCTGCAGGGAGAGTTCGTTGATCGGGTTGTCCTTGTTCACGTAGACGGCGAGAGAGTCGAGGGCGACGCCGATGGTGGTCGGCTTGAAACCGAACTTCGCCTCGAAGGCCTCGATCTCCTTGTTCTTCATCTTGCGCGACATGGGGCCGAGCTGGGAGGTCCCCTCGATCAGTGCAGGGGGCGCGGTGCTCGAGCCCTTCCCCTCGATCTGGACGTTGACGTTGGGGTAGATCTTGCGGAACGACTCTGCCCACATGGTCATGAGGTTGTTGAGGGTGTCGGAACCGACGCTGTTGAGGTTGCCGGAGACACCGGAAACCTTCTGGTAGCTCTTAAGTTTCGGGTCGACCTTGACGGTCTCGGCGCTGGCCACTGAGACAAGCGCCATAAGCACGAGTACGGCTGTCAGAATGTGCTTCATCTGCTTCATGGGTTTCTCCTCGCTAACAGGGTTATGGGTCATTGTGACGAAAGGATCGGGTCTGACGGATCATGACCTTGCTGTTTCGTGACTATCGCCATGCCGTGTTAGGAACAGGTCAGGGGGACGTTAAGAAGGCGTCAAAAGTGGAACATTCTCAACAGCCTGACGCTTCGAGATGCAGTTTAGATAAGTTTTGTTAGCGCGGGGTTAGGCTCGTGTTAATCCGCGATGAGGCCGCATCACGGCGCGGGCAGGATGAGGGTGAAGATGCTCCCCTGCTCAAGCCGGCTGTTGACCGTGACTTCACCGCGATGCGCCTGGGCGATGTGCTTGACGATCGACAGCCCCAGGCCGGTTCCCCCCTGGTCTCGGCTCCGGGCCTTGTCGACGCGATAAAATCGCTCGAACAAACGGGGGAGATGCTCGGACGGAATTCCGCACCCCCAATCCTGCACCTTGAGGTAGAGCCGTTGGCGAATCTGGCTCGCATCGACAACGACGCGCGATCCCGAATCGCTGTACTTGATCGCATTGGTCAGCAGGTTGACGATCGCCTGCTCGAGCAGCGGAGGGTTGATGTCCCCTACGAGCTCCGGCGAACAGGTCAGCAGGACCTCGATCCGCTTCTCACTGGCCGCATGGCTGCAAGTGCCGATGGCGCTCTCCAGCACCGGCCTCAAATGCGCGCGCCCGAGTTGGATGCCATCACGATCCGAGTCCTGCTCGATGCGCGAGAGGGCCAGCAGGTCATCGATAATCGCATTGAGCCGATCGGCCTGCTTGAGCACGATGGCCACAAATCCCCGCGCGTCCTCGGGGTTCTCGAGTGCTCCGCCGGCCAGCGTCTCGGCCGAGCCGCGAATCGCAGTAATCGGGGTCTTGAGCTCGTGGGAGACATTGGCCACGAAATCGCGCCGGATGTTCTCGAGGCGACGCAGGCGGGTGATGTCGTTGAGCACCACGAGCGCACCGATCTGTTCACCCCGGGCGTTTGTCAGCGGGTTCCCGTGGGCCTGCAGAACATGTTCGACCCCCTCGACCCTGAGGATGAGATCCCGTTCGACAGGCTGGCTGGACTTGAGGGTATCGCTGACGAAGCGGAGCAGATCGGCCTTGCGCAGGACTTCCTGGATAGGCCTTCCCGTGACGGCATTGGCCTCGACACCGACCAGCTTGGCCGCCGCGCGGTTCATGCGCAGGATCTGTTCCTGCATGTCGACCGCCAGCACCCCCTCGACCATGCTCCCGAGCATGGCCAGTTGTTCGTTGCGCTGCTCCACGATTGTCTTGATCCGCTCATCAAGCTGTTCGGCCATGCGATTGAGCGCATCGGCAAGCGCCGCGATCTCGGAGGCACCATGCAGCGGGAGGCGGCGCTCGAACTGACCGCGTGCAAAGCGGATCGCCCCCCGCTTCATTTCTTCAAGGGGTTTGGATATCCGACGCGTGATCAGAAAACTGATCAGTGCCAGGGCCACAGAGAGGATCGTCCCGAAGACCAGGAGCTGGCGCTGCAG
Organism: Desulfuromonadaceae bacterium; assembly: GCA_003246035.1. The sequence continues at coordinate 7,616 of QKBP01000035.1, forward strand.
GGCATCGAGCGTGTGTTCGATACGCGCAACCGACACCGCCGTACGCAGACTCCCGACAATCTGCCCGTCCCTGCGCAGCGGAATGGCGACGTACATCATCTCCTGCTGCAACGTGCGACTGAACCGCACCGACATCCCGCTCTCCCCGGCGAGAGCGGCCCTGACCTCGGGACGTGCGGCATGGTTGTCCATCAACTGTGGGCTCTCCCGCGTATCACCGAGGACCCGTCCATCCTCGCGGATAACGGTCAGACGGGTATCGGTGCGCTCACCGAGCCGTTTGACGAGCGTATCGAGAGCCGGATCAGCCACCAGCACCTGTCCGGGGTTGACGTTTTCGGCAACCAGAAAGGCTCGCTTCTCCAGATCATCCCGCACCTGCTCGTAGTAAAAGTGCCGCAGCGCACCGGAGACATACCACGACACGCTCACCAGCCCGACAATCACCAGGAGCAGAAACGTCGGGAAGATCAGGGTCAGAAGAGAGAAGCGTCTCATAGTGTTTCCTTGAAGCGGTACCCGACCCCCCGGACCGTCTCGATGTAATGCCCCTGTTCGGCGAGCTTCTTGCGCAGACCGACGATCTGCACGTCGACCGCCCGCTCGGTCACGGCGTAGTCGTCACCCCGGACGGCATCCATGATCTGGTTACGCGTGAAGACCCAACCGGGACGCGCCGCGAGCAGACGGAGAATCTGGAATTCGGTAAAGGTCAGCTCGACATTCTTGCCGCCGAGCAGTACCTCGTTGCGGCCGGGGTGGATGACCAGGTCATGGATCCTGATCGGCGATCGGCCCGAATCGGCGGATGAATCACTCACCCGACGGAGCACGGTGCGGATACGCGCGGCCAGAACTTTATGGCTGAACGGCTTGGTCACGTAATCTTCCGCGCCGGTCTCCAGGCCGGCCACGACGTCACTCTCTTCGCCCCGCGCCGTCAGCATGACGACCGGGATGGCTGCCGTCGCAGCACTCTGCTTGAGCCTGCGGCACACCTCGATTCCGCTCATGCCGGGAAGCATGAGATCCAGGACCAACAGATCGGGCAGCTCGCGACGCGCCACGTCGAGCCCGGACTCGCCGCTGATCGCGGTCGATACCTCGAACCCCTCCTTGCTGAGGTTGTAATGAATCAGGGCGAGGATATCCTCTTCATCCTCGATCACAAGTATGCGCTGCTTGGCCATGGTTACCTCGTATCAGTGTTTGCAGCATTCTACCGATGAAATGTTAGATTTTCATGAGATGTTTATCCGGATATATAATAGCAACTTCAGCGGGTCACGCGGGGTCGGCCACCCTTTTCTCGGTGATTGACTTGTATCAAGGAAATTCACCGCGGATCCGAATTATACAGGAGAGCATGAAACGAACCCTGAGAACCTCCGTATTGCTCGTCATCGCAGCAGGTTGGGCCGTGTCCGCGGCTGCTGGCGGACCGGCCTGCCACTGTTTCCAGCAGCGTGACTTCGACCCGGACAACCCGCAGGCGGTGGAGCCGTATCTGCTGGCGACCACCGGCAACAGCCTGATGGCGGTGGCGTTCGGTGTCCCGAAACGTACCATCGTCAAGGACAAGATGGGAGGTGTCGGCGATGCCGATCTGTGGCTGGCACTGGGCCTGTCCGAGGCCTACCGGATCGAGGCCTCGACCCTGCTCGCGAAGAAGCGCCAGATCGGCAGCTGGAGCCGGCTGGTCGGCAGTACTCCCCCCGACCCCGAGCGGCTCGAACCTGCCCTCATGGGAGCGCTTGTCGCCGGCCGGAGCGACGAGCAGCTCGCCGACGAGGTCCTCGTCCTGACTCTGCGGCGCTTCGGGCTTGCAGAAAAAGCCTTGCGTATCGAACTGGACAGAGGAGTTAACCGCAAGGAGCTGGCGCTCGCGGCCCTGATCGCACAAGTCCTCCAGCAGCCCCTGGAAGAGATCACGCGCAAGGGTCGACGCGAAACTGGAGGATGGGCGCGTCTGACGCAGACGACCGGACTCCTCCCCGATCAGATGGAGGCGGCCTGGCTGATGGTGATGGAACAACAAAAGGCAGCCGACTAGGGCTGCCTTTTGTTCAGGACGTTGGCGTTTGATATCGAGGACTATCGGCCGCGCTGAGCGACGCGTCGGTCGGCCAGCGCCACCAGTGTGCCGCTCAACCAGGCGAAACAGATGATCTGGTACTTCCCCATCTCGGGGACCACCAGTGCCAAAACCACGAGAGTTGCAAAGTAAAAACCGACCAGGCGCAGCAAAAACCTCCCCCCGGTCTTGACCAGCATGTGCAGATTCATGATGTCCCCCTGCCGTTGTTCGAAACCGATCCAAGTTGACACGTAAGAGATTCTGCTTTCTTGACAATAATTATTGACTACACATGGCCGACATTCAACTATTTATATATTATTTTCGACTCATTATAGCTCACAAAAAAAGGCCGGTACTCGAAAGTACCGGCCTTCACTCCATCCTGAAAAAAGGATGATTACATCAGTTCCTTGACCTTGTCAAAGCCCAGGTTGTAGGCCTTCTTGTTCAGCTCGAGGAAGGCCTCGGGGACCTTGTTGAGCACGGCCTTCTCACCGGCTTCCTTCGAGACTACGCCGGTCAGGGCGATCATGGCGCCGAGAGCCACCACGTTGGCGACGATCTCGCGTCCGATGTCTTCGGCGGCGGTGCGCATGATCGGCATCTTCAGGACCTTGAAGTCGCCTTTCGGCTCGTTCTTGACGAAGTCGGCGTCGAGCAGCAGCAGGCCGCCCGGCTTGATGCCGTTGGCGTACTTGTCAGCGGCTTCCTGGGTCATCGCCAGGCAGGCGTCGACGATGGTCGCCTTCGGGTAGTCGATCGGACCGTCGGCGATGATAACCTCCGACTTGGAAGCGCCACCACGGGCCTCGGGACCGTAGCTCTGCGACTGGACGGCGTGCTTCCCTTCGATGATCGAAGCCGCCTCGGCCAGGATGATACCGGCCGTGATCAGGCCCTGACCACCGGCACCGGAGAAACGAATTTCGTATCTTTCAGCCATCGTTACTCTCCTTTCTTAGTGATCAGGCCCCTTGGGCCTTCTTGATGACTTCCTTGTACATCTCGGTGTACTCGGGTCTTTCTTCCTTGTGCAGCACGCCGGTCAGGATCTTCCCTTCGAGCTGCTCGGCGGTCATCTTCGATGCAGCCGCCACGGGGACAGCCATATCCTTGAGGCGCTTCATCATGTCGACCACGCTGCGGAACTTGTTGCGGCGACCGTAGGTGGTCGGGCAGTCGTCGAGGATCTCGATCACTGCCATCCCCTTGTGCTTGATCCCTTCGACGATCAGCTTGTCGATCTGGGTCGCGTGGAAAGCGGTGGTGCGGGCCACGAAGGTGGCGCCGGCGCCGATCGCCAGCTTGCTGATGTCGAAGGTCGGGTCGGGGTTGCCGTACGGCGTAGTCGAGGCCTTGTCCCCGGTCGGGGTGCAGGGCGAGAACTGGCCGCCGGTCATGCCGTAGATGAAGTTGTTCATGATGATGTAGGTCATGTTGATGTTACGACGGCAGGCGTGGATGAAGTGGTTACCACCGATGGCGGTACCGTCGCCGTCGCCACCGCAGACGATGACGTTCATCTCGGGGCTGGCCATCTTGACGCCGGTCGCGAACGCCGCAGCACGGCCATGGGCGGTGTGCAGGGTGCAGGCGTCAAGGTAACCGGGAAGGCGGCTGGCGCAGCCGATACCGGAGACGATCGCGGTGTTGGTGCGATCGAGTTCGCAGGTATCCATCGCGCGGATCAGGCCCTTCATGACGATGCCGTGGCCGCAGCCGGGGCACCAGATGTGCGGCAGCTTGCCGGGACGGATCGATTTCTCGTAATTGTAAGCCATTACAGCACCTCCTTGACCTTGTCCATGATCTGGCCGGGGTTGATCGGTTCACCGTCGACGCGGAAAACGCCTTCGATGACGCAGTTCCCCTTGGAGACACGGTCAACTTCGATAATCATCTGGCCGAGGTTCATTTCCGGAACCACGATGGCCTTGGCCTGCTTGGCCAGCTCTGCAGTACGCTTCTCGGGGAACGGCCAGAGGGTGATAGGACGGAACAGGCCGGCCTTGACCCCTTGAGCGCGCAGCTCATTGACCGCGTAACGAGCGGAACGGGCGGTCGAACCGTAAGCCCAGACAATCACCTCGGCGTCGTCGGTCAGGTACTCTTCGTTGCTCTCGATGTCGGCGCGGGCTTCCGGCTTCTCCACCTTGCTGATCTGGCGGCGCTCTTCGGCGTCGACCAGCTCGGCCTTGGTGGTCGGGAAACCGTCGGCAGCCTTGTTTAGACCGGTCACGTGGAACTTGTAGCCGCTACCGAAGGCGGCCAGCGGCGGTACATCCGTCTTGCTGGCGTCGTACGGCTTGTAGGTTTCGGGGCCGTCAGTCGGGGCGGCGCGGTCGATCACCTCGAGTTCGCCCGGCTCGGGGAACTCGATACGCTCGCGCATGTGACCAACGATCTCATCGTAGATCACCTGTACCGGCATACGGTACTTCTCGGCCAGGTTGAAGGCACGGACGGTCTCGCTGAAGATCTCCTGACAGGATGCCGGCGCCAATGCGATGGCGGCATGGTCACCGTGGGTGCCCCATTTGGCCTGCATGACGTCGGACTGGCCGGGGCCGGTCGGCATACCGGTCGAGGGACCGCCACGCATAACGTTGACGATAACGCAGGGAACCTCGGCGATACAGGCATAGCCGATCAGCTCCTGCTTGAGGGAGACGCCGGGACCCGAGGTCGCGGTCAGCGACTTCGAACCGGTCAGCGATGCACCGATGACCGACGCCATTGCGGCGATCTCGTCTTCCATCTGAATGAACTTACCACCGACCTTGGGCAACTCCTCGGACAGTACCTCGGCGACCTCGGTCGAAGGGGTGATGGGGTAACCACCGAAGAACTTGCACCCGGCGTACACAGCGCCTAGGGCACAGGCCGTGTTCCCCTGAAGCAAAGCAACTTTCTTAGCCACTTGTGCGTCCTCCTATAAGAAATTAAGCGTCGTGAACTTTAATGGCGAAATCGGGGCAACGCAGTTCACACTGCATGCACTTGATGCACGCCTCGGGCTTGACCACCTTCACCAGGAAGGTCTCCATCTCAAGTACGTTCGTGGGGCAGAATTCAGCACAGATCGCGCACCCCTTGCAGTACTTGTCAATGACTTCGATTCTTGCACTGCTCATGCAACGTTCTCCTTTGTTTTACGGATATCGACCACCCGTATACGGGTAAGATCGAGCGAAACTAGCACAACCGCAAACTGTGTTCCAGTAAAAAAATTCTAGTTTTCGAATGTTTACAGTGGCACTAAAGTTTTTAAGTTTGGCCACAGAAAAGAAGGGCAATGTCACCATTGCCCTTCTCCGAACGGCAAACTATGTCGCGGAATTAGAGCATGCCCTGCTTCTGCAGCACGCCGACCAGTTCCTTGACGGCATTGACCGAGTTGTCCATCAGGGCCTGCTCTTCGGCGTCGAGCTTGAACTCGATGACCTTCTCGACGCCGCCGGCACCGAGAACCGCGGGGACGCCGACGTAGTAGCCGTCGACACCGAACTCACCCTTGAGCAGGGCGCAGGTCGGGAGGACGCGCTTCTGGTCCTTGAGGATCGCCTCGGCCATGGCGATCGCCGAAGAAGCGGGGCTGTAGAAGGCGCTGCCGGTCTTGAGCAGGGCCACGACCTCGCCACCGGCGGCCTTGGTGCGCTCGACCATGGCGGTCATCACTTCCTGGGCCTTGGCGGCGCCGTACTTCTGCTCGAGGAGTTCCATGACCGGAACGCCGTTGACGTTGGCGTAGCGCTTGATCGGCACCATGGTATCGCCGTGGCCACCGAGGGTCATGGCGTTGATGTCCTTGACCGACACGCCGAGTTCCCAGGCGATGAAGGCGGCGAAGCGGGCCGAGTCGAGCACGCCGGCCTGACCCATGACGCGCTCCGGCGGGAAGCCGGTGACCTTCTGGCACAGGGTGACCATGGCGTCGAGGGGGTTGGAGATGACGATCACGAAGGCGTTGGGAGCGTTGTCACGGATCCCTTCGGCCACCGACTTCATGATCTTGGAGTTGACCTCGATGAGGTCGTCACGGCTCATGCCCGGTTTGCGGGGGAGGCCGGCGGTCACGATGACCACGTTGGCACCGGCGATGTCCTTGTAGTCATTGGTACCGGTCATTTCGACGTCGAAGTTATCGACCGGCGAAGCCTCGGCGATGTCGAGCATCTTCCCCTGGGGCATCCCTTCGACGATGTCGAACAACACCACATCACCCAGTTCGCGCAGGGCGCAGAGCTGAGCCAGCACACCACCGATCTGTCCACCACCGATCAAAGCAATCTTGGGTCTCGCCATTTTCTCTCTCCTTGTAGGTGTTTTGAAAATGATGGGAGGCCGGGCGCCTGAGGCGTCTCGACCTCCCGGGTCAGTCACACGTTACATCGCGTCGATGATCGCGTTGAGGGTCGCGCTCGGACGCATCGCCTTGTCGGCCAGCACCGGATTGGGACGGAAGTAACCTCCGATATCGACCGGCGAACCCTGGCAGTCCTTCAGTTCCTGATCGATCTTCTCGGCGTTGTCGCGCAGCTGCTTGGCGATCGGGGTGAAGCGGGCCTTGAGGTCGGCGTCCTTGCCCTGGGCGGCCAGCGCCTCGGCCCAGTAGAGGGTCAGCCAGAACGAGCTGCCGCGGTTGTCGATCTCTTTCACTTTGCGCGAAGGGAGCTTCTGGTTCTCGAGGTACTGGCCGATGCCGGCATCGAGAGTCTCCGCCAGCACTTCGGCTTTCTTGTTGTTGTAGTTCTTGGCGACCAGCTCCAGCGACGGAACCAGGGCGCAGTACTCACCGAGGGAGTCCCAGCGGATGTGACCTTCCTTGAGGAACTGCTCGACGTGCTTCGGAGCCGAACCGCCGGCGCCGGTTTCGAACAGGCCGCCACCGGCCAGCAGCGGAACGATCGACAGCATACGCGCCGAGGTGCCGAGCTCGAGGATCGGGAACAGGTCGGTGAGGTAGTCACGCAGCACGTTGCCGGTGGCCGCGATGGTGTTCTCACCCTTGCGAACGCGAACCAGGGAGTACTTCATGGCTTCAACCGGAGCCAGAATCTTGATCTCCAGGCCTGCGGTGTCGAACTCGGGGAGGTACTTGTTGACCTTCTTGATGATCTCGGCGTCGTGGCCACGCTTCTCGTCGAGCCAGAAGACCACCGGCTCACCGGAAGCCTTGGCACGGTTGACCGCAAGCTTGACCCAGTCCTTGATCGGAATGTCCTTGGCCTGGCAGGAACGGTAGATGTCGCCCTTGGACACCGGCTGCTCCATCAGAACCTGACCGGCCGAGTTGACCACCTGGAATTTACCGTTGGCCCCGGCTTCAAAGGTCTTGTCGTGGGAGCCGTACTCTTCAGCCTTCTGGGCCATCAGGCCGACGTTGGCGACGCTACCCATGGTGGCCGGATCGAACTGGCCGTTTTTGTTGGCGTCTTCGACGATCTCACGGTAGAAGGTGGCGTAGCAGCGATCGGGGACCATGGCGATGGTGTCCTGCAGTTCGTCCTGCAGGTTCCACATTTTACCGCCGTCACGCACGACGTTCGGCATCGAGGCGTCGATGATGACGTCGTTGGGCACGTGGAGGTTGGTAATGTTCTTGCGCGAGTCGACCATGGCCAGGGCCGGGCCGGTCTCGTAGCACTTGTTGATGTCGGCCTCGATTTCGGCCTTCTTGTCGGCCGGCAGCTTGTCGAGGCGGCCGAGAACGTCGCCCAGACCGAAGTTCGGGTTGGCGCCGATCGACTTCAGGGTGTCGGCGTGCTTCTCGAGGGCATCCTTGAAGTAGACCTTGACCGCGTGACCGAACATGATCGGGTCGGAAACCTTCATCATGGTCGCCTTGAGGTGCAGGGAGAGCAGCACGCCCTTCTCTTTGGCTTCCTTGGCTGTCGCCTCATAGAACTTGCACAGTTCGGCGACCTTCATGACCGAGCTGTCGAAGACTTCGCCTTCCTGCAGCTTCAATTCTTTTTTAACGGTGACCGTGCCGGCTTCGTCAACGAACTGGATCTTGACGGTGTCGGCCTTGTCCATGGTGACCGACTTCTCGGTCTCGTAGAAGTCGCCGCCGTCCATGTGGGCAACCCGGCACTTGGAGGTGCCCGGAGCC
>QKBP01000007.1 GCA_003246035.1 Desulfuromonadaceae bacterium
CCTTGGGAAGATGCATGACGCGGACTCCTTTTTTCGTGCAAGATGGCTCCAGAGTATCTGAACCCTGCGCGAGGAAACATGACGCAGGTCAAAGGGTGAGTAAATTGGTCAGGCTTTTCTGGCGCGCCGATTATGTCGGCGGATGCTTTCGCGTGCCTGGGTCGCAGCGTTGTGCCCCTGCACGACGAACCGCCCGCGTTGCGAGAAGATAACGCGGCTGCCGTACGCAACCGACAGTTCTGACTTCGCGCCGTACGAAGCCGTCCCCGGCCCCGGTCCGCGACAATTGCCTAAAATCGAAAAACTTGTTAAAAGTTCTGAGTAGTTATGTCTTTAGGGGGAACGATGAAGCGGCTGATTGCAGGTGTGGTGTTGATGGGACTGTTGGTTCCGGCGGTAGCCTGGGCGACCAACCAGATGGCGCTCGACAGCGGCCATAGCTGCAGCCATTGTCATTTCGACCCGGCCGGCGGGGGTGAACTGACCGCAGACGGCGAAGCGTACCTGGAACGCCTCTACGCAAGCGACGACAGCGATGCCCCCTGGCTGGGCAGGCTGCCGCGGCTGCTGGTAGGCTACCTGCATATCCTCTTCGCGGTCCTGTGGTTCGGGACCATCCTCTATGTCCATATCGTGCTCAAGCCGGCCTATGCCGCCCAGGGGCTACCGCGCGGCGAGAAGCTGGTCGGGGTCCTCTCCTTCTGGGTGGTGGGGATCACCGGGGTGATCCTGAGCTGTTACCGCATCCCCTCCTGGGGACATCTGGTCTCGACCCGCTTCGGTATCCTGCTGACGGTCAAGGTCCTGCTCTACCTGCTGATGCTGGTCTCGGCGGTGTTCGTCATCAAGGTCCTCGGCCCGCGCCTCAAGGGGGGCGCACGCCGGGAGCATCGACCGGGCACCCCCTTCGATGCCGAGACGCTGCGCAGCTACGACGGCCGCGAAGGGCGGCCCTGCTACTTCGCCTACCAGGGGAAGGTCTACGATGCGAGCGGCAGTCGCCTCTGGCCGGAGGGGCAGCACATGAAGCGCCACGCCGCAGGTACCGACCTCACCGAGGCGCTGGCGCTGGCCCCCCACGCAGCCGACGTGATCGAGCGTCTGCCGGTGGTCGGCGAGTTTCGTCCCGGTGCTTCCGAGGCCCGCGACCAGGGGGCGCGGCGATTCTATGCCGTGGCGTACATGAACCTGGTCATCGTCTTTCTCATCCTCTTCATCCTGGCCTTGTGGCGCTGGGGGTAAGAAGAGCGCAGGCACCATGGTGGCGGCTGCAAGATACGCTATGCTGAAAGTGGGAGATGAAACGATGAGCCCATGGAAGGTGTGTGTCGGTCTGCTGCTGGCCCTTGTCCTGCTGCCGGGGAGCGCGACGGCGGTCGACCCCGAGTTGGCGCTGAGGGGGGTCATCAAGCAGATCGTCCAGCGTATCGAGATGCAGCCCGAGCAGCGCGTCGCGGGGGAGGTTCTCTTCATGCCCGCGGAGCTGCTGGCCTTCTACACCGAGCGGGACTACCGGCCGGGCTGGCGCATCTTTACGCCGGAGGGGCGTGAGCAGGCGCAGGTCTTTCTCACCAGGCTGCAGACCATCAGCGACGAGGGGCTCTGTTCGGGGGATTACCACCACGGCTACTTCCGCTCCCTGCTCAACGAGCTGGCGCTCTCGAGTGACGCGGGGGTCTTCGACGAGCCGCGCTGGCGGGGCTGGGACGATGTGCTGCTCACCGACGCGCTGATGCATTACCTGCAGCACCTTATCGAAGGGCGGGTCCCCCCCGACAACGTCCAGGACGGCTGGATGCTGCGCAAGCAGCCGGTCGAGCTGAACGCGATGGTCGCCGAGGCGCTCGATGATGAGCGCATGGCCCAGGTCCTGAAGCGGCTGCAGCCTGGCCACGCCGGTTACTGGCAGCTGCTTGAGGTTCTCGGCTGGTACCGGGAGCTGAGCGCCAAGGGGGGGTGGCCCCGCATCCCTCCCGGTCCCGTGCTGCGCGCCGATGAACCCGACCCGCGCCTGCCGCTGCTGCGGATCCGCCTGATGCTCTCACGCGACCTGGAGAACCTGCCGCTCAATGTCCCCCCCAAGATGCTCCCCGAGGACGTGCTGGCTCTCAAGCGCTTCCAGCGCCGCCACGGCCTGAAGCCGGACGGGGTTTTGGGCGAGCAGACCCTCGCGACCCTCAACGTGCCGGTCGCGGTGCGTCAGCGCCAGATCGAACTCAACCTGGAACGCTGGCGCTGGCTCCCTCAGCAGCTCGGCCGTCGTTACCTGCTGGTGAACATCGCCGACTTCCGGGTCAGCGTGGTGGAGGACGGCAAGACGGTGCTGAGCATGCCGGCGGTGGTCGGCAACAGCTACCGCAAGACCCCGGTCTTTTCCGCCACCCTGCGCTACCTCGAGTTCGCCCCCTACTGGTACGTGCCGCCGACCATCCTCAAGGAGGACAAGCTCCCGGCGATCCGCCGCAACCCGGCGTACCTGGAACGCCACCACTACGAGGTCGTCGGCTGGGACGGCACCACGCTGCTCGATTCCGCGCTGATCGACTGGCAGACGGTCGACGAGGAGAGCTTCCCGGGGGTATTGCGCCAGAAGCCCGGTCCCTGGAACGCCCTCGGGCGGGTCAAGTTCATGCTCCCCAACGAGTACGCCGTCTATCTCCACGACACCCCCGAGCGCGGCCTGTTCTGGCAGCAGCAGCGCTCTTTCAGCTCCGGGTGCATTCGCGTGCAGCGCCCTCTCGAGCTGGCCAGCTACCTGCTCGCCGACCAGGGCTGGACGTCGGCGAAGGTTCGCGAGGCGATGCGCGGAGCGGCGCCGTTGCGGGTCAACCTGGAGCGGAGACTCCCGGTTCACGTGCTCTACTGGACGGCCTGGGTCGACGAGGAGGGGCTGCTCCATTTCCGCGACGACGTCTACGGTCGGGATTTCGACCTCGACCTGGCGCTGCGCCGCGAGCTGACTTCGTGTCCGCTCAGCCAGGTCGCCCTGGCCTCGCCGGAGAAGCACGATATCGCCACAACCGAAAGGCATGAGCCATGAAGCAGACCCTGCAGCAGGGGACAGTGTACACGCATCGCTACACGATCCCCGCGAGCAAGACCGTGCCGCACGTCTACCCCGAGTCGGACCTGTTCGCGGCGATGCCCGAGGTGTTCGCCACCGCGTTCATGGTCGGGTTGATGGAGTGGGCGTGCATGGAGGTGCTGCGTCCCCACCTCGAGGAGGGGGAGATCAGCCTCGGGACCCACATCAACGTCTCCCACACCGCCGCGACGCCGCCGGGGGTGGAGGTGAGCGTCGCGGTGACCTGCCGGGAGGTCGACGGACCGCGTACCCGCTGGTCGATCGTGGCGCGTGACGCGTCCGAGGTGATCGGCGAGGGGACCCACGAGCGCTACACCATCGGACGCGTGAAGTTCGACAAGATCGTGGATCGAAAGAGGTCCGGCTGACGGTGCACCGGCGTCCTCAGCGCTGAAATGAGAAAGGCTCTCCCGTGTGGGAGAGCCTTTTTGCCGTTACGAGGATCAGCCGTGCCAGCTTCGGAACGGGCCGCTGTCGAGATGAACGAACTCGGAGTCGGGGTAGAAGCCGACACCGCCGCGCCCAAGATCGAGCGCGGTCTGGTGCAGGTGCTCGAGACCGCAGGCGGGGAGGCGCAGGTCGATGGCGCGCCCCTGCATGTGCAGCGAGCGCCTGGCGACGCCGCTGGTGGAGTTGCGCAGCAGCGCGTTGGTGGCCGGTGAGCGGTAGCCGGAGATGACGTGCAGGGGGTCCTGGCAGTCGAGCTTGCGGGTCAGCAGGTAGAGGGTGTCGAGCAGCTGGTGATCGATCGGGACGATTTCGTCGGTGCGGTGGTCGCGCAGCAGGTGATTGATTTCCGTCAGTGCGTCGGAATGATAGACACCCTGTGTCCAATATGTGACACCGTACAGGGTCTCGCCGGTGTGGGTGTTGTAGAAGGAGAGTGCGCGGCTGGCGGCGTTCAGGGTCGCGGGGCGTGCCAGGGCTGGCAGCGGAAGGGCCAGTCCGGCAAGTGCTAACAATCCGTTTTTACAGAATTTTCTACGATTCATCGATCTTCATTTCCGGGACACGCCGAGGCGCAGCCAAGCTATCCGTAGGCGGCGAGAGCGGATGCCCCATGTTGATCTAGTGGTTAAGCGTTCGATTTATAAAGCAAATCTCGTGCCGTGAATGGTGAGGATGGGCTCATGGAGAGGTGGGGGGCGAATGGATCAACTGTTCGAAGAGCGCCTGGAGTTGCGTAAGGACGAC
>QKBP01000109.1 GCA_003246035.1 Desulfuromonadaceae bacterium
CAGGAACAGGAACAGGAACAGGAGCGCCACCAGTACCGCTACCAGCTCGATGACGACAAGGATGGTGACCAGGACCGGGATCGAGATCGAGATCGTGACAAGGACGAGGACACCTTGCAGGACCGGGACAGAGATCGTGATCGGGACCGGGAGCACCAGTCGTCCTGAGGGAGTACACGAACCTGAGAAAGGGGGAGATGATGTTTCGAGACGTGCGCGCACCCTACCGAGGTGTTCAGTATCGCCATACGCTGCAGCAGAGCCTCGATGAATTCGAGGCGATCCTGGAGAGCGATTTTCTCAGCTACATCCCCCCCAGCGTGATCTCCAGTATGAAACGGGTGATCGCGCGAAAGCGAGGGAACAGTGCATTACACGATTGAATGCAACAGCAAAGTCCGGGTACGTCCCGGCGAGCACGTCGAGATCCTCGAAGCCTTTTACCGCAAATACACCGAAGAGATCGTGGTCCGGCGCCTGCGGGTCGAGGGGCAGGTGTACATTTCTCGCCCTTTCGGCCGGTCGCTGGTCGACATGATGCCGATGATGCCCCACGAAGGGAACATCGACGAGGTCGAGCGGGTCGGCGACAAGGTCAAGCTTCACATCACCATGCGGATGGGTAAGCAGGCTGCGAACGCGAATCTCCCCTACACCTTCTTCGGGGGGTACTGAGCGGAAAAGTTCTGACACTCTCAAAGGAAAAGGCGCCCCAAGCGGGGCGCCTTTTTTTGTCTGATCATATCGGTCCTAGTCTGGTTTCCAGCGCAGCTTAGGCTTGCGCGCCGCGGTGGTCTCGTCGAGCCGGCGCAAGCGGGTCTTCTGCGGAGCCGTGGTGAGCAGCTCGGGGTTTTCCTCGGATTCGCGGGCGATGGCGAGCAGGGCCTCGCAGAACTCGTCGAGGATCTCCATGCTCTCGGTCTCGGTCGGTTCGATCATAATCGCGCCGTGGACCACGAGCGGAAAGTAGACCGTCGGCGGGTGGTAACCGTAGTCGATCAGACGCTTGGCCAGATCGAGAGTTTTGCACCCCCCGCCGAGCTGCTTGTCGGAGAAGACTACCTCGTGCAGCGAGCGGTTCTTGAAGGGGAGGTGGAAGCTCTTCTCGAGGCGGGCGCGGACATAGTTGGCGTTGAGAACCGCGAGTTCACTCGCTTTTTTAAGCCCCTCGGGCCCCATCGTGAGAATGTAGGCGAAGGCCCGGACCAGGATGCCGAAGTGGCCGTGAAAGGCCTTGAGACGTCCGATCGACTGGGGCCGGTCGTAATCGAGGTTGTAGCTCTCCCCGTCCTTGACCACCACCGGGACCGGCAGAAACGGAGTCAGCGCGGCACTCACGCCAACCGGGCCGGAGCCGGGTCCGCCGCCGCCATGGGGGGTAGCGAACGTCTTATGCAGGTTGAAGTGCATGACGTCGATCCCCATGTCACCGGGGCGGGCGATTCCCATCAGGGCGTTAAGGTTGGCGCCGTCACAGTAGACCAGCCCGCCGCGCTCGTGTACGACCTCGCAGATCTCCTGGATATGGCTCTCGAACAGTCCGAGGGTGTTGGGGTTGGTGACCATCAGCGCGGCGACCTCGTCGTCCATGTGGGCGCGCACCTCATCGGCGGTCAGCACCCCCTTGTCGCCTGTGGCGATCGGCACCACCTCGTAGCCGGCCAGTGCCGCGGTGGCGGGGTTGGTGCCGTGGGCGGTATCGGGGATCAGCACCTTGAGCCTGGTGTGCCCCTGCGCCTCGTGCCAGGCGCGGATCACCAGCATTCCGGCGAGTTCGCCGTGGGCCCCGGCGGCCGGCTGCAGGGTGATGCCGGGGAAGCCCGAGATCTCGGCGAGGGCCTCCTGTAGGCGGTACATCAGCTCGAGCGGCCCCTGGGCGAGGTGCTGGGGGGCGTGGGGGTGGCTGAAGGCGAAGCCGGGCAGCCGAGCGACGCTCTCGTTGATCTTGGGGTTGTACTTCATGGTACAGCTCCCCAGCGGGTAGAGCCCCGAGTCGACCCCGTAATTCCAGGTCGAGAGGCGGGTGAAGTGTCGCACCACGTCGACCTCGGAGAGTTCGGGGAAGCCTTCGATCTGGTCGCGGGTCAGCTCCGCGTCGAGCGGGGCCTCGGGGACGTCGAGCTCCGGGAGGCTGAAGCCGACCCGGCCCGGGTCGGAATGCTCGAAGAGGAGTTTCTCGTTGAGGGTCAGTCCGGTCGTACCGACGGGCTTCATGCCGCACCTCCCTTCAGGGCCGCAACCAGCCGGTCGATATCGGCACGGTTGTGGGTCTCGGTGACGCACACCAGCAGGCGATCGTTCATTTCCGGGACGTAGCGCGACAGGGGGATGCCGGCGAGGATGTCCTCGCCTTCGAGGCGGGCGAGCAGTTCCTCGGCATCTCCGGGGCAGGTGATCACGAACTCGTTGAAGGTCGGACCGCCGAAGGTCAGTTCGAAACCGGGGAGCGCCGCGATCTGTTCGCGGGCATAGCTCGCTTTGGCGTGATTCTGGCGGGCCACCTCGCGCAGCCCCTGCTTGCCGAGCAGGGCCATGTAGATCGTGGCGGTCAGGGCGCACAGCCCCTGGTTGGAGCAGATGTTCGAGGTCGCCTTCTCGCGGCGGATATGCTGTTCGCGGGTGGCGAGGGTGAGCACGAAGCCGCGCTCGCCGCTCAAATCGACGGTCTCGCCGACCAGGCGTCCGGGCAAGGCGCGCAGGTCCTTCTCGCGGGCGGCGAAGAAGCCGAGGTAGGGGCCGCCGAAGCTGACCGGGATGCCGAAGCTCTGGCCCTCGCCGGCGACGATGTCGGCGCCGAGTTCGCCGGGGGACTTGAGCAGTCCGAGGGCGATCGGCTCCTGCACCGAGGCGACCAGTCGTGCGCCGCAGGCGTGGGTCGCCTCGGCGAGGGCGGCGAGGTCCTCGATGACCCCGTAAAAGTTCGGGTAGCCTGCGATCAACGCCGCGGTTTCATCGTCGAGCAGCATCGACAGGGCCTGAACGTCGGTCCGCCCGTCGGCGTCCAGCGGGGCCTCGACCAGTTCGGCGTCGAGGTAGCGGCAGTAGGTGGCGACGGTCTCACGGTATTCCGGGTGAACCCCGGCGGAGATTACCACCTTGCTGCGGCGGGTGGCGCGCATCGCCATCAGTGCGCCTTCGGCGCAGGCCGAAGCGCCATCGTAGAGCGAAGCGTTGGCGACGTCCATGCCGGTAAGCTGGCAGATCAGGGTCTGGAACTCGAAGATCGCCTGCAGGGTCCCCTGGCTGATCTCCGGCTGGTAGGGGGTGTAGGCCGTGGTGAACTCGCTGCGCAGCACCAGCTGGTCGATCGCCGCCGGGATGAAGTGCGGGTAGGCTCCGCCCCCGAGGAACGAAAGGGTGTTGCCGGGGGTGGCGGCGTTGCCTGCAAGACGCTCCATCTCGCGGGCCAGCTCCGGCTCGGAGAGCGGTGAATCGAGCTGCAGGGGGCGCCTGAGACGCAGCTTTTCGGGGATCTCGACAAACAGCTCCTCGTTCGAGGCCACCCCGATGGCGTCGAGCATGTCGCGCACGTCCTGCGCGGTGTGCGGAAGATAGCGCATCGCTTCAGCCTTCGTTCTCGATCAGGCCCTGGTAGGTGTCGGCGTCGAGCAGCTCGTCGACCTCGGAGGCGTCCTTGATCTGGATCTTGATCATCCATCCGTCCTCGTAGGGGGAGGTATTGATGGTCTCGGGGGTGTCGACCAGCTCCTCATTGATCTCGATCACTTCGCCGGAGAGGGGGGCGTAGATGTCGGAGACCGCCTTGACCGATTCGACCACGCCGAAGGCCTTGCCGGCGATGACTTGGGTGCCGACCTCGGGGAGTTCGACGAACACGACGTCGCCGAGCTGGTCCTGGGCGAAATCGGTGATGCCGACGGTGGCGATTTCCTCTTCAACGAGGATCCATTCGTGTTCTTCGGTGTACTTGAGATCGTCAGGAAATTCCATGGCTTACCTCCTGTAAGGTCGCAAAATGCGAATCGTGATCGGCGCGGACGCCGTTACTTTTTTACGAACGGCGGCTTGACGATAGTCGCCGGCACCCGGCGATTGCGGATGCCGATCTCGAGCTGCCCGCCGACCTTGGCCGTACCGCTTTCGAGCAGGGCCAGGCCGACTCCCTGGCGGAGGCTCGGCGACTGGGTGCCGCTGGTCACCACGCCGACTTCCCGGTTGTCTGCGTACACCGGGTATTCGGCGCGGGGGATGCCCGGAGCGTCCATGGTAAAGCCGACCAGGCGGCGAGGGACGCCGGCCTCCTTCTGGGCGAGCAGCGCGTCGCGACCGACGAAGTTCCCCTTGTCGAGCTTGGTGATCCAGCCGAGGTTCGCCTCGAGCGGGGAGATGGTGTCGCTCAGCTCGTGGCCGTAGAGGGCGTAGCCCATCTCCAGGCGCAGGGTGTCGCGGGCGCCGAGCCCAACGGGCACCAGGCCGTCCTGCTTTCCCGAGGTCATCAGCGCCAGCCACATTTCGGCGCCCCGCTCGGCGGGGACGTAGAGTTCGTAGCCGAGCTCACCGGTGTAGCCGGTGCGGCTGACGATGGTCGGGATGGTCGCGACCGCTCCTTCGAGGAAGCGGTAGTAGCCGAGCGTGTCGAGGTCGCTGTCGCACAGGCGCGCCAGGATCCCCTGGGCCGTGGGCCCCTGCAGGGCGATCTGGGCGAAGTCGTGGCTGGCGTTGCGGAGCTCGACGTTGGCGAGTTTGCCGCCGGCCTTGACCTGTTCCATCCAGGCGAAGTCCTTGTCGGTGTTGGCGGCGTTGACGCAGAACATGAAACGCTCGGGACCGAAGCGGTAGACGGTCACGTCGTCGACGGTCCCACCATCGGGGCGACAGAGCGCCGAGTACTGGACCTGGCCGTCGACCAGTTTGGATGCATCGTTGGTGGTGAGGTGCTGAACCAGGGCCAGGGCTTCCGGCCCCTCGACGAGGATCTCCCCCATGTGCGAGACGTCGAACAGCCCGGCGGCGCTGCGCACCGCAAGGTGCTCCTCGATGACGCCGGTGTACTGCACCGGCATGTCCCACCCACCGAAGGAGACCATGCGCGCGCCGAGTTGGCGGTGCAGGGCGTTCAACGGGGTCTTCTTGAGCATGGTCACCTCCTAAATTGTTCCGTCATATCATTCGGCGAGGATCGCCGGAATCATATCGTCCCGTCCGAGGGTCATCAGGTGCACCCCCTGGCAGAGGGTTCGCGCCGCCGCCACCATCTCCCGGGCGATCGCCACCCCCTCGTCGAGTGGGCGGGGGGCCTTCTCGAGGCGTTCGATCAGCCGCTCCGGGACCACCACCCCGGGGATGTTGGCGTTGAGAAAGCGTGCCATCCGGGCGCTCTTGAGCAGCAGGATCCCGGCGATTACAGGGGCCTTGAAGCTGCTGGACTCGGCCATGAAGCGTTCGAGGTGCACGGTTTCAAAAACCGCCTGGCTCTGGAAGAAGCGTGCTCCGGCGGCCGCCTTCTTGACGCACTTCTGGAGCATCAGCTCGAACGGCTCAGAAGCGGGCGAGACTGCCGCCCCGGGGAAGAAGCGCGGCGCCGAGGAGAGTTCCTTGCCGGATTGGTCACGCCCTCCCTCGAGGGCCGTGACTGTCTGGAGCAGCTGCACCGAGTCGAGGTCGAAGACCGAGCGCGCCTCGGGGTGGTCGCCGAAGCGCGCGTGGTCACCCGAGAGGAGCAGCAGGTTTTCGATCCCCAGCGCCGCGGCGCCGAGCAGGTCGGACTGCAGCGCCAGGCGATTGCGGTCGCGGCAGGTGAGCTGCAGGATCGGTTCGACACCCTCGCGCACCAGCAGCCCCGAGAGCACCAGCGGGGTCATGCGCATGTTGGCCCCCTGGTTGTCGGTGACGTTGATCGCGGTGACTTCCCTGAAGGCGGTTCCGGCGGCGAGTGCTTCGGCGGGGTCGCTCCCCTTGGGGGGGGCGATCTCGGCGGTCACCACGAATGACCCCGTTTCGAGCTGTTGCTTGAGTCGTGACATCGCTAGCCTGAGTGCCGGCCGTTAGCGGACGGAGTGCCGTCCCGGCTTGCGCCGTGACCAGTTCTTGGGGGAGACGGTGCGGGCGAAGATCCCCTTGCGCTCCTGCTGGCGCAGGCGTTCGTAGATCAGTACCCAGGCGCAGTCGACTTCGCGGTCGGCTTCGCACTTACCGTCTTCCATGCCGCCGCAGGGGCCGTTGAGCAGCCCCTTGGCGCAGGTCGTCACCGGGCAGATCCCGGCGGTTTCGTTGAGGATGCAGTCGCCGCACAGCGAGCACTTCTCCTCGAACTGTCCGAAGCGGCGTACATTGCCTAGAAACAGGGAATTGAGCGCGCCGATCACCCGCTTCGGCGAATTGTTGGAGATCGACTGGATCCCCGCGCCGCAGGCCAGGACCACCAGGGCGTCGGCCTCCTCGACCTGGCTCTTGTGGGCGCGCAGGTCGCGCCCAGCGCGGGCGATGTGGCAGGCCTCGTCGATGATGACGCTGCCGGTCACCTCTTTCCCTTCGCCGGTCAGCCATTCCTGCATCTCGAAGACCTGCTCCTCCCCCCCCGACTTGCAGGCGGTGGCGCAGGCAGCACAGCCGATCAGGAAAAGGCGATCCTTCCCTTCCAGGCAGGCGAGGAGAGTTTCACGACTTTTCTGTTCCGAGATGATCATGGCGCAGGAAAAAAGAGGTCCCGCACGTTGGTAGCGTACGGGACCTGGTTCGGGGTTATCGGTTGGCGCGCTGTTTGGCGCTCTCGACCGTATTGTGCAGCAGCATGGTGATGGTCATCGGTCCGACCCCTCCGGGGACCGGGGTGATGGCGCTGGCTCTCTCCTTGGCGCTCTCGAAGGCGACGTCGCCGACCAGGCGCCCGTCATCGAGACGGTTGACGCCGACGTCGATCACTACGGCGCCCGGCTTGACCCACTCCCCCTTGATCATCTCGGGGCGTCCGACGGCGGCGATCAGCACGTCGGCCTTGCCGACCTGGGCGGCAAGGTCCTGGGTGCGCGAATGGCAAATGGTCACGGTGGCGTGCTCGGCCAGGCACATCAGGGCGACCGGCTTGCCGACGATGTTCGAGCGGCCGACCACCACCACTTCCTTGCCGGTGAGGTCGGTTCCGGTCTTCTCAAGCATCTTCATGATCCCGTACGGGGTGCAGGGCTGGAAGGTCGGGGTCCCGACCACCAGCTTGCCGACGTTGAAGGGGTGGAAGCCGTCGACGTCCTTGTGCGGGGAGATCGCGTCGAGGATGCGGGTCTCGTTGATGTGGTCGGGGAGCGGCAGCTGCACGAGGATGCCGTCGATCCGCGGGTCGTTGTTCAGTTCGTCGACCAGCGCGAGCAGCTGGGCCTCGCTGGTGTCGGCCGGCAGCTTGTGCTCGTCGGAGAAGATTCCAGTCGCCGCGCAGGCTTTTTCTTTCATCGACACGTAAACCCGGCTGGCCGGGTCGTCCCCCACCAGCACCACCGCCAGCCCCGGGGTGACCCCCTCGGCGCTGAGGCGGCTCACCTCATCTTTGATCTGTTCACGCATCTGTGCGGCAATTGCCTTGCCGTCGATAATCTTCTCCACCCTGTGACCTCCCTGACAGTAAAAAAGAGTGTTCAACTATACGCAAGGCGCGGCCCCCTGTAAAGGTTCAAGACGCCCTGCGCGCGATCGATCGGATACCGTTTACGGACAATAAAAAACCCCGGTATCGCTACCGGGGTCGGGTTCATTCGTTGGCTGCCTTGGGGCAGCCGGCGCAGCCGCCGGAAGAGCCTGCGGAATCGCAGGCGGCGGGCTTGGACGCGTTGCCGTATCCCTGCTGGTACCAGCCTCCTCCTTTGAGGGTGAAGGCGGTCTGTGAAATCAGCTTGCGCACGGAACCCTGGCAGGCAGGGCAGGTGCTCAAGGGGGCGTCGGAAAACTTCTGGCGTGCCTCGAAGACGTGTCCGCAGGCGTCGCACTGGTATTCGTACATCGGCATGGTGCATACCTCCCGTTCAATTGCGGCGATAATCTAATGCCGTCGGCCGCTTTTGTCAAGGGATCACCAGGCGTAGCCGAAGTGCAGGTTGGCGAAGCAGTAGGCGTAGGTGTCGCTGCTGGTGATCGCGGTGCTGCAACCGGCATTGCTCTCCAGGGTGAGGTGGTCGGTGAACCAGCCGCGCAGCTGCAGCTCGGCGAGGTAGGCCTCCTTCTCCTCCTTCGCGGCGTCGAAGGGTTCGATAATCTGCAGGCCGGGACCGGCGAGCAACCGGACGATCCAGTCGTCATCGGCGAAGGGGGTGGCGATCCCGGCGAGCAGGAAGTACTCCTGCAGGCGCTCCGGGCTGAAGTAGGTGTCGCTCGGCCGGGAGGCGTCGAGGATCCGACCCTTGAGCTGGAGGTGGAGCCACTCGGGCTTCTCGGGATAGTAAACCAGACGTACGATCCCGCCCTCGCGGCGGTTGCCGTCGCTGAAGTCCTGGGCGAGCAGCGCCCCGACCAGGACCAGAGACGGGGTGAGGGAGTAGTCGGCCGAGAGGCCGTACGTGTCGACCTTGACCCGCTCGCGAATCGCCCGCACCGTATCGACCAGCTCCCGTTCCTCGAACAGTTCGAGATACCAGTCGGGGTGGGGGCGGGCCGAGACATTCGCCGCGCCGAGCAGAGGGTCCCAGTCGTCCCCCTGCAGCTGCTCGAGGCGTGCGTCGAAGCTCCAGACCTTCGGGGTCTTGCAGCGCAGTGCCGCGCGCGCCACGTCGAAGCGCTCCTTCTCGGTCACCTCCCGGAGCACGCTCCCCCCGCCCGGGCCGGGGGCGCTGACGAGAACCGGGAGGTCCTCCCAGTAGCCGCGCGTGCCGCCGGCGAGGTCAAGCTCCCAGTGAAGTGCATCGCCGGCCCGGTATCGGTAGCCGGCCATCACCCGCTCGTGACCACTCACGTCGCCGTCACGGGTGACGCCAGATTCGAGGTAGACCCGGTCGGCCTGTGCGGGGGCGGCGAGGACGAGTAGCAGTACGATCAGGAACGAGACGCGTTGGTTCATTTGGTTCCCCAGTTCTTGCGTAGGTTGAAGAGTTCCGCGAGGTAGCCGGCGGTGCTCGCCGGGGCCATCATCACCTGGTAGGTGAGCATGTAGAGGATCAGCCCGAGAAAGTGCTTGCGGACCCGCAGGCCGTAGTGGGCGAAGATGCGCCGCTGGTGGAGGAACATGGTGGCGTTGAGCAGGATCATCAGCGGGATCAAAAACAGGGTCATCAGCCCGACCACGGCGTAGAAACGGAAGAAGACCGCGGCGATCAGGCCGGGGATGAAGAAGAACAGGAAGGCCGCGTCGAGATAAGGGAAGAGCATGTTGAGATAGACGAACGGCGAGAAGGGGCGCAGCCGGATGAACAGCAAAGGGTGCTTCTTGAAGGCCTCGATCAGCCCCCGCGCCCAGCGCTTGCGCTGACGGAAGAACTGTAGGTAGGTCTCCGGCACGTGGGTAAAGACGAAGGCGTTTTCGGCGTAGCTGACCCGGTAGCCGCGTTCATGCAGCGCCCAGGTCAGGACGATGTCCTCACCGACCGTGTTTTCCCAGCCGCCCACCGCCTCGATCGCCTCGCGCCGGTAAGCGGAGAAGGCCCCCTGGGCGACCAGGGTCCCCTGGAACAGCGACTGGATCCGCTTGACCACCGAGATGCCGAGGAAGTAGTCCCACTCCTGCAGGCGGGTCAGCAGGTTGAGCCGCGAGTTCTGCACCAGCACGGTGCCGGCCACCGCGCCGGCATGGGGCGGACCGTCGATCAGCGCGACCACGATCCGCGCCAGGCTGTCGCGATACATGGTGG
The DNA here is from genome assembly GCA_003246035.1 of Desulfuromonadaceae bacterium. The sequence continues at coordinate 9,786 of QKBP01000109.1, forward strand.
TGTCGGCGTCGATGGTCACCAGGATGGCGTGGCGGGATTCGCCCAGACCCCGGTTGAGGGCCGCGGCCTTGCCGCGGTTGGTCTCCTGGCGGAGCAGGCGCAGGGTCAGCCGGTCCTTCCCCCGGGCTTCCTGGATCACTCTCTCCACCTCTTCGGCGGTGGCGTCGACGGAGCCGTCGTCGATGACGAGCACCTCCAGCTCACCCGGGTACTTCTGGTGCAGCACCGACTCAAGGGTGGCGCGGATGTCCCGCTCCTCGTTGAAGGCCGCGATCAGCAGCGTGACCCCGGGGAGGGTCTCGTGCAAGGCGTAGATCGGGCGTCGGTCGATCAGCAGTCCGCAGATCAGGAAGGCGTTGGCCCAACCGGGAATGATCGCGATCCCGAGGACGATCAGCAGCGCGACCGGCCAGTTGAACAGTGCAGAGAGTTGGTGGAACCAGGGAATCGCCAGCCAGCTGCAGAGGGCGACCCAGGCGAAGGAGACCAGGATCGCCAGCCCCAGCTTGACGCGCACCGGGAGGTAAAAGCGCCGGAAGGGCTGCCAGTTGGAGCTCGTACGTTGGGGGGGGGTAGGATTGGGCATGCTGCGATCCGTCTCCGGGGATATCTCCCCAGGGTTTTCAGGCATGTAGCGCCTAGGTTGCAGATACTATAGCAAACGCCGGCGGTGTTGGAAGATCCTAATTGTCCGCCTGCGACGCGCCGGCACGTGTGGGGTGTCGGTCTCTCCCTGACTGTGCGGCTTGGTCCCCCACTGCTTGCGGGTGTTGAACAGCTCCGAGAGATAGCCGCTGAGGCTGGCCGGAGCCATGATGAGCTGGTAACTGAGCATGTAGAGCAGCAGGCCGAGTGTGTTCTTGCGGATGTGCAGGCCATAGCGGCGGAAGATGCGGCGCTGGTAGAAGAACATGGTGGTGTTGACCAGCACCATCAGCGGCAGCAGGTAGAGGGTCATCATCCCGACCAGCAGGTAATTGTGAAAGCCCAGGGCGGCGATCACCCCCGGGACGAAGGCGAACAGGAACGCCGCATCGAGGTAGGGGAAGAGCGCGTTGAGGTAGACGAACGGGGTGATCAACCGTGGTCGCCAGAGCAGCGATGGGTGGCGCTTGAAGGCCTCGAGCAGGCCGCGGGCCCAGCGCTTGCGCTGGCGGTAGAACTGGCCGTAGCTTTCGGGGACGTTGGTGAAGACGAAGGCGTTTTCGGCGTAGCTGACCCGGTAGCCGAGCTCGTGCAGTCCCCAGGTCAGGACGATGTCCTCGCCGACGGTCGGTTGCCAGCCGCCGGCTTGCTCGAGCGCCTCGCGGCGGTAGGCGGAGAAGGCCCCCTGGGCGACCAGCGTCCCCTGGTACAGGGACTGAATCCGTTTGACCACGGCGATGCCGAGGAAGTAGTCCCACTCCTGCAGTCTGGTCAAAATATTGTCACGGGAATTGCGGACCAGCACGGTGCCGGCGACTGCGCCGGTCCTCGGTGGCCCATCGACCAGGGTGGTGACGAGGTTGGCCAGGGCGTTGCGGTAGAGGAGGCTGTCGGCGTCGAGGCTGACCACCACCTGGTGCCGGGCTTGGGTCAGGCCGAGGTTGAGGGCCGCCGCCTTGCCGGCGTTGGGGGACTGCCGGAGCAGCTTCAGGGTCAGGCCGGGGCGACACCCTGTTGCGGCGATGATCTCTTCGACGATGTCCGCGGTGGCGTCGCTCGAGCCGTCGTCGATGACGATGATCTCGACCTGCCCGGGATAGTGCTGCCTGAGGATAGATTCAATGGTTTCGTGTATATAGGCCTGCTCGTTGTAGGCCGCGACGAGCAGGCTGACGGACGGGAGCCGTTCATGGCAGCGGTAGACCGGACGTCGGTCGACGAGCAGGCCGCAGATCAGGAAGGCGTTGGCCCAGCCCGGGATCAGAGCCACCCCGCAGACGACCGCCAGGGTCAGAGGGAGGCCGAAGGCCGCGTTGAGATCGTGGATCCAGGGACTGGCGATCCAGGTGCACAGGGCGACCCAGGCGCTCGAAAGGAGCAGAGCGAGCCACATCTTGCTGCGGATGGAGAGGTAAAGACGTGTGTACGGGCGTGCGTTGGCCGAGGTTTTCATTGCTTGGCTCCCTTTCGACCCGGAGCGATCGTGCCAAGATGTCGGCACGAATCGTCACTATTTTGGTCCTATTTGAGGGTAGAGCAATTAGTGGGCCAGAAATATCAGGTGGTTAGAAAGGAGTGCGGGCGAAATGCCGCTTGGTGGCGTCCTGGAGCTTGCCGACGGCGCTGAATGCCTCTTTGAGCAGGTCCTGCTCGGTGCGGGTCAGCGCCTTCGGGTCGAGGTAGTGGCAGGGCTCCTCCCCCTGCTCGACCAACTCGATCTCGTTGCGCAGGCGCAGGAAGGAGAGGGCCTCGAAGGCCGCGCGGATGTGTTCGGCGGTCTCGGCGGAGAAGACGTTGCGCTCCACCAGGGCGGTGAGGCGCTCCATGGTCGGGAGGGCGTTGAGCTCCTCCTCGAGGGCGAACATGCGGATGCAGTCGACCAGGTAGACCAGCCCCCCCTGCTTGAGGGAGAGCTTCCCCTTATGCTCGCCGCTCTTCTCGGTGATGAAGCGGCCGAGCAGGCTGACCGGCGCCTTGTGGCGCAAGTCGAGCGACATCATGTGGTAGAGGAAGCCGGGGAAGGCGGCGAGCAGGCGGTGCACCAGCTCGCGCAGGTCCTCCGCCAGCGCGGCGTCGCCGGCCAGCGGCACGAAGTCGAAGAAGATCGAGCTGTAGCGGACCTTCTGCGGTTCGGGGTTGTTGACCCAGTCGGCGAGACGCTCCTGCCAGTCCTTCAGGCGTCCCCGCCAGGCCGGGTTGCTGACCATCACCTCGCCGGCGCAGAGCGGGTAGCCGACCTCGGCGAGGGCGTTCACCAGGCGCTCGGCCAGCGGGTTGAAGAAGGCCTCGATCTCGGGGAGGCGCGCCTCGGCGACGTCCTCGAAGATGAAGCCGTTGTCCTGGTCGGGGCCGAGCAGCATCTCGCGGCGGCCGCCGCTCCCCATCAGCAGGAAGCAGTAACGCACCTCGGGCTGCACGTGCCCTTCGGCCAGGTAGCCCTCGAGGACCAGGTCGAAGACCCGGCGGATCAGGCGGTGGTGGATGTAGGAGAGGATCTCCATCACCTCGGGGGTGCTACGGGTCTCCGAGAGCAGGCCGCGCGCCACGGTCACCACCTCGCGGCGGATCGCGGCGAGGCGTGCCAGGTCGCTCTCCTCGCGGATGCTCCCGACCAGCAGCATGGCCTTCTGGCTGCGGTAGCGCATCAGGTCGCGCAGGGTGACGATCCCGACCAGGTTGGCCGCGTCGTCGACCACCGGCAGGTGGCGGATGCGCTGGGCGGTGAGGTAGGCCATCGCCTCGTACATGTAGGTGTCGGGCTTCATGGCGTGGGGGTGCGGGGTCATCACCTCGCCGGCGGTCATTTCCGCGCCATGGGGGTTCTCGGCGGCGACCACCTTGGCGACCAGGTCGCGCTCGGTGATGATACCGATCACCTTGCGCTTGCGCTCCACCACCAGCAGGGCGTCGACCTTCTTCTCGGTCATGCGCCGCGCCACCTCCTGTACGCTCACCGCGGTCGTGCAGGTCTCGACCGGTACGGTCATGATCTCGGAGAGGCGCTTCTTGAAAGGGTAGGCCTCCATCTGGGTGAGGGCCTTGGTGGAGTGCTCGGCGACGATCTCCGAGTAGAGGTTGCGGACCCGCGAGAGGACGATGCGGGTGAAGTACTCGCTGATGCGCGGGTACTTGCGCGCGGCTTCGCGCAGGGTCGCCTCGGGGATCCGGAAGCAGCTGGTGGCGACCGAGGTGCGCGCGCCGCCGGTGTAGGCCTCGGCGGTAAAGATCGGGGTGCCGCCGAAGAATTGCCCTTCCTTGCGGAAGTCGAGGACCATCTCTTCGCCGCCGGGGGTGTGCACGACGATCTCGACGATCCCCTCCTTGATCACGTAGAGGAAGCCGGTCGGCGGGTCGTTGTGGTGGAAGATGTAGTGGTGCGCGGGGTATTTCTCGAGCGTGGCGGTCGCGCTCAGCTCCGCGAAGATCTCCTCGGGGAGGGCGTTGAACGGCTCGCTGTCCTTGAGGTGGCGGATCAGGCCCATGGGGACTCCACGTCAGTGAAATTCGCTCTCTGAAGCGCGCCTCATCTTAGCGGCAAGCCACTGAAATGGCAAGGGGCTCACCGATGTGGGAGGAAATCACAGCCTCGTCTCAGACCTGGTCGCGGGGGTCGGGGAGGTTGTGCAGCCGACACAGGACCCGGTCCATCCGCTCCGCCGCGGGGCCCCGGACTTTGTGGTCGGTCAGGCGCGAGACCACGATGTTGATCGTGAAGGCGAGGGGGCAGATCAGCAGCGCCGAGGAGGTGGCCGGGAGCAGGCCGGTGGCCTGGAACAGTGGCAAATCGGCGATCCAGCCGGCCATCGCCAGCAGGGTCATGACCAGGCCGAAGCTCATCCCGGCCAGCGCCCCGTATTTGTTGGAGCGGCCGTCCCAGATCGCCAGCACCGTGGCGGGGAAGATCGTGTTGCCGGCCAGCGCGAAGGCCATCGCCACGATCTGGGCGATCAGCGCCGGCGGGTTGAGGGCGGTGATCACCACGATCGCGCAGAGGATCACGGTGAACATCCGGCCGACGAACAGCGCCTCCTTGTCGGTGCTGTTCGGCTTGAAGATCGTGGTGTACCAGTCGTGGGCGATCGCCGAGGCCCCGGCGACTAGCAGTCCGGCCACGGTCGAGAGCCCGGCGGCCATGGCCCCGGCGGCGAGGTAGCCGACGAAGGCGATCCCCAGCCCGGCCTTCTCGGGGGCCGAGAGAATGATCACGTCGGCGGCGTCCTTGACCAGCGGGTTCCAGAACTGCCCGAGCACGGCGTAGGCCGGCGACGACCAGTAGAGCAGACCGATAAAGAACAGTCCCCAGAGCACCGACTTGCGGGCGATGTCCTCGTTGCGCACGGTGTAGAAGCGGATCATGATGTGCGGCAGGCCGGCGGTGCCGACCATCAGGGTGAAGACCAGGGCGAGAAAGTGGTAGATGTCGGTTACCCCCCAGGGCATGAACAGCCGACGCATCTCCTCGGCCCGCTCCGGATCGAGTGTCGTGCCGTGGACCTTCCCCTCCATCAGCCCCGAGAGGATGCTGCCGTACTCGAACTGCGGCAGCACCCCGGCGGCGCCGGCCTTCTTGGCCAGCACCCACAGCGGGACCAGGAACGCCGAGATCAACACCACATACTGGATCTGCTGGTTGCGGGTCACCCCCGACATCCCCGAAATCAGCATGTAGGCGCAGACCACCCCGGCGGCGAAGAAGACGCTGACGGTGTAGTTCATGCCGAAGATCCAGCCGCAGATCAGGCCGATCCCCTTGAACTGGGCGGTCGAGTAGGTGATGGCGATGATCACCGTCACCCCGGCGGCGATCAGGCGCACCCCGTGGCTGTCGAAGCGGTCGCCGAGGAACTCGGGGATGGTGTACTTGCCGAAGCGGCGGATCTGCGCCGCGACCAGGCAGAGCAGCAGCACGTAGCCGCCGGTCCAGCCGATGATGTAGCCGAGCCCGAACCAACCCTTGAGGTAGAGCAGGCCGGCCACCCCCATGAACGAGGCGGCGCTCATCCAGTCCGAGGCGATCGCCGCACCGTTGCCGAACTTGCCGATGCCGCGCCCGGCGACCCAGTAGCCCGAGGTCTCCGAGACCCGGGAGAAGACCCCGACGCCGATGTAGACGGCGAGCAGGGCGAGCATGATCATCGCCGGGATGCGCTTGAACCCCGGGGTCACCTGGAAGAGTTCGCCGCCGGCGGCGTAAGCCGCGACCGATCCGGCCAGCAGGGCGAGAAGAACGAGAAGGAACGTGAGGGTACGGGGCATGGCCTATCTCTCCCCGGCGGATTTGCGGCTGCGGTCCCAGAGCAGGC
>QKBP01000028.1 GCA_003246035.1 Desulfuromonadaceae bacterium
GGCAACTTTTGACCGCGCTCCTCGTCTGGACGATTTACCTGCTACTCTAAATAAACACGTACCTTTCAAAACCTGTCCGATACAGCCGGGGTTTGAGCCCTGTTGTCCAGCAAGTGCCAGTGGTTCGAAAGGAGGCGGATATGCGTGCGGGGCCTTTGTCGCTTTTGCTTTGTCTTGCGCTCAGTCTTTCTGCAGTTGCCGAGGAAGGACCAGTGCCCTCGCCGCAAGCCGATCAGCCAGGCGCTACGCAAAACGAGGATCGGGTTCAAATCGCTCTGTCCACTACCAAAAAGCCTGCCATATACGGCTCTCTCTTCCTGGGGATGTTCAAGGCCGCGGGTGAGTCGGGCAAGTTGAAGTCGGACGGCGTCGGCTACGGGTACGGGCTGAGCCTGGGGTACCTGTTTACGCCGCATCTCGGAATGGATGGCGAGTTCTGTTATTTCAAGGCCGACTATCAACGTGATGATCCGACGGTGTTGCCCGGAATCGCCGACAACGACGTCGAAGTTGCAAGCGTGGCCCTGACCGCCAACGTGCGGTATGCGCGCCTGTTCGACCGTTGGCGTGTCGCGCTGGCGCTGGGGGGAGGGTTCATCGATTCCGACCTGTATGCCAAGGAAGCGAGTTCCGGGGGGAAGTCTGCCGTCGCGGGAGATAACACCCTGGGCTACCAGGTGCACCTCGGGATCGGTTACCTCTTCGAAAATACCGGGCAGCTGGAGTTGGGTTTCCGAAGGATCGTCGCCGAGCAGGACTTCGGAGCATACAGCCATGGTGCCGTGGATATCGGCGGGGACTTCTACAGCGTAGCGTTCAGGAGCTGGTTCTGAGTCGCAACCAGGGTTCGCGGCGCACATTGGTCGCTGACAGCTCTCCCCATCTCGCGTACAATACCCCCCCATGTCGAAGCTCCCCTGTGCCGAAATCGCGGTCGCCGCACCGCTCGATAAAGTCCTCACCTACCTGGTCCCCGCCGAGTGGCAGGGGCGGCTGCAGGTCGGGGTGCGGGTGCGCGTGCCGCTCGGGCGGCGCAGCGCCACCGGTTACGTTGTCGCGCTCGCCGAGGCCGAGGCCGACGACAAGCTCAAAGCCGTCAAGGAGGTCCTCGACGAGGTTCCGCTCTTTACCCCGGCGTGGGGCGAGCTGCTGCGCCGCGCGGCGGGCTACTACCACTTTCCCCCCGGCGAGGCGCTGCGCAACGCCCTGCCGGCCGGGCTCTCCGGCAACGACAACGACATCACCATCCTGAGCGACAAGCTCTACCGGCCGATCGCGGGGGCGCCGGCGCCGCGCGGCGGCAAGCAGCTCGCTATTCTCGATGCGGTCCGCGCCGCCGGCGAGCTGACCCTCAGCCAGCTCCGCGAGCAGTTCCCCGCCCCCTACGACAGCTTAAGCCGCCTGGTCGAGCTCGGCGCCCTCGAGGTCCGCAAGATCGAGCGGCAGCGCGACCCGTTTCGCGACGCGCCGCTACCGGCCGACCGTCGGCTCGAATTGACCGCCGACCAGCAGCGCGCCTTCCTTCACGGGGAGACGCTGCTGCAGCAGGAAAAATTCGCCACGCTGCTGCTCCACGGCGTGACCGGCAGCGGCAAAACCGAAGTCTATCTCCGCCTGGTGGCCGAGGCGCTGGAGAAGGGGCGGCAGGCGCTGGTGCTGGTTCCGGAGATCGCCCTCACCCCGCAGCTGGTGGCGCGCTTCCGCGCCCGCTTCGCCCCACTGGGGGTAAACATCGCGGTGCTCCACTCGGGGCTCTCCGACGGCGAGCGCTACGACGCCTGGCGCGCGATTTTGCGCGACGAGTGCGCGATCGTCATCGGCGCGCGTTCGGCGGTCTTCGCCCCGCTGGCGAAGCCGGGACTGATCGTGGTCGACGAGGAGCACGAGGCGAGCTACAAGCAGGGGGAGGGGTTCCGCTACCACGCCCGCGACCTGGCGCTGATGCGTGGCCAGATGAGCGAGTGCCTGGTGGTGCTCGGCAGCGCCACCCCGGCGGTCACCACCTGGCTGCGCCTGCAGGCCGCGCAAGGGGTCGAGACCCTCGCCGAACGTCCCGGGGCGAGCGTGCTGCCGGAGGTGGTCTGTCTCGACATGACCGCGGAGGAGAAGGAGGGGGTGCTGGCGGCGTCGCTGCACGAGGCGCTGCGGGAGACCCTGGCGCGCGGCGAGCAGGCGCTGCTGCTCCTCAATCGGCGCGGCTTCGCCCCCTACCTGCAGTGCCGGGAGTGCGGCGCGACCTTCCGCTGCCCCAACTGCGAGATCACCCTGACCTTCCATCGCCGCGCCCGCCAGGCGCGCTGCCACTACTGCGATTACGCCGAGACGCCCCCCGAGCAGTGCCCCGACTGCGGCGGGCTGCAGATCGAGGGGGAGGGGGCCGGCACCGAGCGGCTCGCCGACGAGCTCGCCGAGCGCTTCCCCGAGGCGCGCATCGCGCGCATGGACCGCGACACCACCAGCCGCAAGGGGGCGCACCAGCGCCTGGTCGAGCGCATGGAGGCCGGCGAGATCGACATCCTGGTCGGGACCCAGATGGTCGCCAAGGGGCTCGACTTCCCGGGGGTGACCCTGGTTGGGGTGGTCGACGCCGACAACACCCTCAACTTCCCCGACTTCCGCGCCGCCGAGCGGACCTTCGCCCTGCTCACCCAGGTGGCGGGCCGCGCCGGGCGGGGGGAGAAGCCGGGGCGGGTGCTGGTGCAGACCTACACCCCGGAGCACTACGCCCTGGAGGCGAGCGCCCGCCACGACTACCCGGGATTCGTGGCCACCGAGCTCGCCTTCCGCGAGGCGCTCGGCTACCCCCCCTACGGTCACCTGGTCAACCTGGTGCTGGCCGGCAACGTCGAGGGGAAGGTGAAACAATCGGCCGAGCGGCTCGCGCAGCGCCTCACCGGGCTCCCCGATCTCGAGGTGCTCGGCCCCGCCCCCTGCCCGCTGGCCAAGCTGCGCGGCAAGCATCGGGTGCAGATCCTGCTCAAGGCCCCGACCCGCCTGCCGCTGCACCGCGCGCTGACGACCCTCAAGGGGTGGAAGGACGGGGTGGCGCACGGGGTGAGGCTGTCGATCGATGTCGATCCGGTGGATATGCTCTAGGGGAGATTAGAAGCCGAAACGTGCCTCGAGCTTGTCGCGATAGTCGGTAAAGGCGGGGTTTCTGCGGTTGCGCTCGGAGAGCACCTGGTAGTGGAGCTGTTTTTCCGTCAGGCGCTTCTTGAGCACCTTGCGCTCCTCCTCGTCGCTGCACCGCTCGAGCAGCTCGCGCAGCGACACCAGCTCCTGCTGAAGCTGCAGCTCCGGCGGGAGGCAGCCGGCGTTCTTGAGGATCTTGTAGCCCATGCGCAGCTCCTCCGGGACCCCGGAGAAGTCCTCGACCTTCAACGGCTTCCCCCGGCCGGGGAGGTCGTCGAAGGCCCCCTGGCGCATGGCCTCGAGGATGCGCCGCTCGGCGATCAGGGCAAAGGCGTCCATGCTCACTCCTTGAGGCGTTCTTCGACGCGGCGGAAGGTCGCGTTGACCTTGCCGGCGCAGACCGCCATGACGATCCCCTGGACGGCGCCGATCTGCTCTTCGCTCAAGCCGTTTTCCCTGGCCACGCCAAGGTAGTGCTCCATTCAGGGGTCGCAGCCGGCCGCCATCGCCGCGGCCAGACCGACCATTATCGTCTCGCGGCGGTCGAGGTGGCTTTCGTCGCGGACCGCGTCGTAGAAGGCGCCGAAGGCCCGGCGCTGTTCGGGAGGGAGCATGTCGTTCTCCTTTCCTGGATCGCTCCTTTCCTCTTACCCCTGTCGGGGGCTCGAGTCAACGTCGTACGATTTGACCCCGCCGCGCGATCCGTTTTATCTTAGCTTTCCAGCACACGCCTCGTCATCGGAGTGAACTTGTCATCATGCGCTGTCCGTATCGTCCTTTTGCACGACTCTTCGCCCTCCTCGTCACGCTGCTCCTTCAGGGGGCCTGTAGCCTGCTGTCGCCGCCGGTCGAGCCACCGCCGGTCGAGCCGCCCGAGGCACCGCTGTTGACTCCGGTCTCCTGGGACGAGGTCGACGGCTGGAAGGAGGACGACCCGGCCCTCGGTCTGCACGCGTTTTTGCAGAGCTGCCGGGTGCTCGGCAAGCGCGAGGCGTGGGAGCGGGTCTGCCGCGAGGTCCAGACCTTCAGCCTCGACGACAGCGAGCCGCTGCGGATGTTCTTCGAGCTCAACTTCACCCCGTACCAGCTGCGCCAGCCCGACG
>QKBP01000098.1 GCA_003246035.1 Desulfuromonadaceae bacterium
GAGGGATGGCTTCAAGGGGTAGAGGGCTGTTGGGCCAATCAACTGAGAGGGGACAGGCCTCTTTGGAGCCTGTCCCCTTTGCTCATTCTGAGGGGGCGGGGGTATGCTTTTAGAGAGGAGTCGGGACTGACCCGTTGGCCCCGCAGCGCAAAAGTCCCGAAAGTGCAGGGAACCATGGCCAAAGAAGCATTGAACTTCCAGACGATCTACCGCGACTATCACCCGAAGATCCTGCGCTACCTGGCCGGCATGCTCGACGAGAGCGAGGCCGAGGACCTGGCGCAGGAGGTCTTCGTCAAGGTCGACAGGGCGCTGGGCGATTTTCGCGGCGAGGCGCAGCTCTCGACCTGGATCTACCGCATCGCCACCAACGCCGCCCTCGACCGGCTGCGCAGCGCCGCCTACAAGCAGCAGGCCCGCGAAGAATCGGGCGACGAGACGGACGAGCCGCCCGACAGGAACGTCTGGACCGGCGAGCAGCGGCCGGACGCCGACCAGGCGCTGATCCGCCGCGAGATGAACAGCTGCATCCGCGAGTACGTCGACCAGCTGCCGGAGGATTACCGCACGGTGCTGCTGCTCAGCGAGGTGGAGGGGTTCAAGAACCGCGAGATCGCCGAGATCCTCGGGGTCAGCCTCGACACGGTGAAGATCCGCCTGCACCGCGCCCGCGGCAAGCTGAAGGAGAGCCTGCAGGCCCATTGCAACTTCCACCTCGACGAGCGCAGCGAGCTCGCCTGCGAACGCAAAGAGTCCGACCCGTCCTGATCCCCTCCCGCCCGCCGACCCGCCCATCCCCCACGCTGTATCCTTTTGCTCCCCCTTTGCGTCTACAGAGGTGAACGGAGAAACCCGTTCCGACACCACGGAGGAAGCGATGATCGAGACATGCGTATTCGGATTCTGGTGGCTGATCCCGCTGCTGATGATCGTGCTGATGCTGCTGTGCATGTTCGGCGCCCGCGGCTGCTGCGGCGGCTGGCGACGCCGGGTCGAGCAGGGGCCGGAAGCAGGCCGGGGCGAGCACGACGATACGGCGCTGGCCATCCTCAGCCGGCGCTACGCCCGCGGCGAGATCGACGACGAGGAGTACACCCGTAAACGGACGGCCCTGAACGAGGCCGGGAAAGGGGCACGGAAATGACGACGAAGAAGACCGAAGAAACCGAAAGAACCGAAGAAACCGGGAAAACCGAGGAGACCCGCGAGGGTTTCGGCTGCTGCTGCCCGCCGCAGTTCAAGGAGATGCTGGCCAAGTTCGGCGAAGGGGACAAGGAGGCGTGCTTCGCCAGGATGCAGGAGATGATGAAAGGGGGAGGCTGCTCTCCGCAGAAGTGAGGCGCGGGGGCGCCGAGGAGACCCGGGGCATCATGCTAATTTGCTGAAACGGGAATCGGTTCTCTGAGCCCCCACTTCAAACAGGGCTGGCGCATGATGGGCCAGCCCTGTTTTTGCGTCCCGGCAGTTTGCTCGATGGGTATGGAGTCTGGGAGGTTCCATCTTTCCTTCCCCCTGCTGACACCGTCCCTTAAAAGTGCGATACTCCGCGCCGAAGTCATCTGTACTGAAAGGGTTGATTTGCTGTGTCTGACTTGAAGTATTTCAACGACTATCCCGAGCAGGTGAGGTCGCAGATCGAACAGGTGATTGCCGAGCGGCGGCTCGGTGCGTTGCTGCTGAGGCGCTATCCGGTGGCCCACCAGATCACCACCGACCGCGCGCTGTACGATTTCACCGTCGAGATCAAGAATCGATACCTGCGTAAATCGAGCCCCTTGAGCAAGGTGGTCTACGAAAAGAAAACCAACATGATCCACGAAGCGCTCGGCACCCACAGCTTTGTCTCCCGGGTGCAGGGGAACAAGCTCAAGGCCAGCAACGAGATCCGTGTCGACGTGGTGTTGAAGACCGCGCCGCTGGAGCTGCTGCGCATGATCGTGGTGCACGAGCTGGCGCACCTGAAGGAGAAGCAGCACAACAAGGCCTTCTACCAGCTCTGCGAGCACATGGAGCCGGATTACCTCCAGCTCGAGTTCGACCTGCGCCTCTACCTGACCCACCTCGACCTGTTCGGCCCGCTGTATTAATCCGCTGGGGGGCATGCATCCGCAGAGAGAATTCCGGGGTCTTTATCCTGGAATCACTCGACCTGCCAATAGTGCCTGTTGAGAACGTTGCAGGCCGTCAGGCGATGGCCGTGACCGGCTCCCGTGTCGAGAGCATAGAGCCCCGGCTCGAAATGGGGCAGCTGGTCAGGAGTCGGGCTGTGCCCGACTACGTAGATGTGCCCGTTCTTTCCCGGAAGGGCATTCCGTTCCCATAACAGGCGATCGATCCGCTGATGCTCCATGGCAGCGTCAGGGTCCGCCCCGGCATGCACGAAGATAAACGGAGCGTGCTCCCACCAGATTTCGGTCCCCCGGATAAAGTCGAGATGCTCCTCGGGAAGGCCCTCTACGAGGCTGTTTATCCCGTAGCTCCTTAGGGTGGCGGTGCCGCCATTGGCGATAAAGATCGCCCAGTCCGAGGGGTAGCTGTATTCGGCATAGTGGGGGGATCGTTCGCGCAGGGGCGTGTCGCTGCTCAGGCCCAGTTCGACCATGGCGTCGAGGAGCAGCTGCTCATGGTTGCCGCGCAGAAAAACCGTCCGGGGAAACGCCTCGCGCAGCGCGATCAGCCGTTCGATCACACCGCGGCTCTCCGGGCCGCGATCCATGTAGTCCCCGAGAAAAACCAGCCGGTCAGCGTTCGTCGGGACGACGTGTTCAAGCAGCCGGTTCAGTTTGTCCAGGTGTCCATGTATGTCGCCAACGGCAATGAGGCGGTCCATGGGGGCTCCCCTCTTCACCCAGTATATATCCGTTTGGGTTCTAGATCCTGAAAGGTTCCTCTGGGGAATTCCGGAGACAGTTCACTTGGTTACGAGAAAAAAAGGGGCAGGCCTTGCAAGGCTCTGCCCCTTTTCATCCTGGAAGAACGATCAATCTGTCGCCTCTCTTAATACCACTTCAACTTCCGCACCTCGGAACCCTTGACCATCTTTGCGAACGCATCCACGTCGCTCATCTCCGGCTTGCCCCGGTAGTGGTACGGAATCACCACCTTCGGCTTGAACGCGTTGACCGCCGAGGCGGCCTGCAGGGTGGTCATGGTGTAGGGGAGGTTCATGCAGACCAGGGCGATGTCGATATCCTTGAGCGCGCGCATCTCGGGGATGTCCTCGGTGTCACCCGAGATGTAGAGGCGCTGGCCGTCGCGGGAGAGGACGTAGCCGTTATCCCGTCCCCGGGGGTGGTACGTGAGCCGCTCCTCGGTGGTGTTGTAGGCCGGGATCGCCTCGATCGTGAGGCCGGCATAGGTCAGTGACTCGCCGTTTTTCAGCACCTCGCCGCAGCCGAGCTGCTCGATCACCGTCGGCGGGCCGACGACCTGGGTGTCGGCGGTCTGGAGCTTGGCGACCAGTTCGGGGGCGAGGTGGTCGCCGTGGATGTGGGTGATCAGGATCATGTCGGGTTTGGCAAAGCCGCTGTAGCTGGCCGCCTCGCCGACCGGGTCGACGTAGATGGTCAGCTCGCCGGCCTGGAGCACGAAGCTGGCGTGCGAGATCGGGTGGAGGGTGAAGACTTCGGCGGCCAGGGCGGCGCCCGGCAGGCCGAAGAGCAACAGGAACGTCAGGGCTCGTTTCATCGTTGGTCTCCCTTTGTGTGATGACAATCGAAGTCTAGCCGAAGTGGGGCAAAAGAGAAGGGGGGCGTCGTCGCCTCCCTGGTTCACGACGGGTGGTTCGCCCCGCCGCGGCGCCCCGATCCCCGGGGCGGATTTGCTTGACAGGGGGTTTGGAATCATTTAATTTTTCCCCCGTTCATCCATAAACCGTTTTTCGAACAGGTAAACCCGGAGCAATCCGGGGACACAAAGCCACGGGTCCCACGAGGACAGCCGGGCCGCCGAAAAAAACGGATGTTTCGCGGGGTACGTGCGCCCGCGTCACCCGTCTTCGGCCCGAAGACGGGTTTTTCATTTTGTGGGTCCGGCATGGGGCCGGCCCGTACTTTCTTCCCCTTCAGGAGGTTTCCGTGATTCAAAGCCTGTTTTCCTTCGACCGCATGCTCACCC
>QKBP01000055.1 GCA_003246035.1 Desulfuromonadaceae bacterium
TTCACCGCCGGCGGTGACGCCGCATAGGCGGTATCTTCCGAGGCGGCTCTGATGTCGTCTCCCGAGGACCAACGCCATGAAAGAGCTGATCGAATTCATCGCCAAGTCGCTGGTCGAAAACCCCGACGCCGTAACCGTCAACGAAGAACTTGACGATGAAGGCGCGGTCCTGATCAAGCTGTCGGCTGCTCAGGAAGACATGGGACGCATCATCGGCAAGCAGGGGCGCACCGCCAAGGCCATGCGCACGCTCCTCAACGCCAAGGCGACCCGTGAAGACAAGCGCGCTTCTCTGCAGATCATGGAGTGATGCCCGCTTCAGGGACTCAGCTCTTCAAGGCAGGGATCGTTACCGGTACCCACGGCCTGCGTGGTGATCTCAAGGTTCGTCCGGAAAGCTCCGGGGCTACGGGCCTCGTGAACGCTTCGCGGGTCGTTCTGCGCTCTGAAGGCGGCGGTGAGACCGTCGGCGAACCGCTCCGGATAACGCTCCACAAGGGCCACTACCTGCTGCGCCTGCGCGGTTACGAGTCGATCGATCGGGCCGAACCGCTGATCGGCTGCGAGGTCTGGATGCCTCTCGACGAGCTCGAGGAACTCCCCGCGGGGGAGAACTACTGGCACCAGCTCGAAGGCCTGGAGGTGGTCGACGCCGAACAGGGCCCACTTGGGCGCCTGGAGGCCATCTTCACCACCGCGGCCCACGACGTCTACGTGGTCAAGGGCCCGTACGGTGAAGTACTGATTCCGGCGGTCGAGGCGTTTGTCCTGGCCGTCGACCTGGAGCAGGGCCGCATGGAGGTCGCGCTCCCCGAAGGCCTGGTGCCGAAGAACGATGACCTTTGACATCCTGACCCTCTTCCCGGCCATGCTCGACTCTCCCTTCGCGGAGAGCATCGTCGGCAAGGCGCTCGAGAAGAGGCTGCTCGAAATCACCGCCCACAACCTGCGGGACTGGGCGGGGGGGCGCCACCAGGTGACCGACGACACGCCGTACGGCGGCGGAGACGGGATGGTGCTCAAGCCCGAACCGGCGATCGCCGCGATCCGGGAGATGCGGACTCGCCGCCCCGGGGCAAAGGTGCTGCTGATGTCCCCCCAGGGACGACGCTTCACCCAGCAGGAGGCGACGCGGCTGGCCGGCGAGCCGGGGGTGATCTTCCTGTGCGGGCGTTACGAGGGGTTCGACGAGCGGATCCGGGCTCATGTCGACGAGGAATTCTCGATCGGCGATTACATTCTGACCGGCGGCGAGCTGGCGGCGATGGTCATGATCGATGCCATCTCCCGGCTGGTCCCCGGAGTGCTCGGCAGCTCCGGCAGCGCGGAGAGCGATTCCTTCGCCGACGGCCTGCTCGAGTACCCGCAGTACACGCGCCCGGCGGAGTTCGAGGGGGCGAAGGTCCCGGAGGTGTTGCTCTCGGGGAACCACGCCGAGATCGCCCGCTGGCGACGGCGCGAGCAGCTGCGCCGTACCCTGAAGCGGCGACCCGACCTGCTCGAGCGGATCGAGCTCGACGCGACGGACCGCCGTTTGCTCGAAGAATTGAAGGCCGAAAAGGGCGGAGAGGCGTCGTGACGAAGCCGCTGGCGCTGGCGCTGGTGCATCACCCGGTGGTGGATCGGCGCGGCGACGAGGTGACCACCGCGGTCACCAACCTCGACCTGCACGACATCGCCCGCAGCGCCGCCACCTTCGGGGTGTCGCGCGTCTACGCGGTCACCCCGGTCGCCGAACAGCAACGCCTGGTGGCGCGACTGGTCGGGCACTGGACCGAGGGGCACGGAGCCGGGTACAATCCGGACCGCGCCGAGGCCCTCGGGAGGATCGAGGTGGTCGCGACCCTCGACGAGGCTCACCAGCGCTGGGAACGCGAATGCGGTGAGTCGAGCCGGATCTGGCTGACCGGCGCACAGCGGCATCAGGGGCTGAGTAGCACGCAGGCCCGGCAGCTGCTGGGTGAGCAACCGGCATTGCTAGTCTTCGGCACCGGATCGGGATTGGCGCCACGGCTGTTCGAGAACGACTGGCCGGTGCTCGCGGCGATTCGCGGGCCCGCAGGCTACAATCATCTACCGGTACGGGCGGCAGCGGCGATCTATCTCGACCGCCTGTTCGGAAACAACACGGAGTGATGGCTGCGCCGAAGGCGCAGACACGAGCATATCTGAAACAGACAAACGGTCCGCAGGCGCGGGCCTGGGGAGGAAGCAGCAATGAACACCATCGACACACTCGGCATGGAACACATGAAGAAAAATATCCCGGCCTTCAAGGCGGGTGACACCCTGCGCGTCCACGTGAAGATCGTGGAAGGGGACAAGCAGCGTATCCAGGTTTTCCAGGGCGTCTGCCTGAAGCGCCGCAATCGCGGCGTCGGCTCCAGCTTCACCGTGCGCAAGGTCTCCGACGGCATCGCCGTCGAGAGGGTCTTTCCGCTGCACGCTCCGACCATCGACAAGATCGAGGTCATGAGCATCGGCCGCGTCCGCCGCGCCAAGATCTACTACCTGCGCAAGCTCTACGGCAAGGCCGCTCGTATCCGCGAGAAACGCTTCAACTAGAGCTCAACCGGCTTCAACGACAAAGCCCCGACCTGATGGCCGGGGCTTTGCTGTTTCTGGTGGCAAGGTAAGACGAATCAGTGGTGCATGCCGGAATGGTGAACGGCCTGGCCACCGAAGGTCGAGGCGATAGCGATACCGACGAGCACGTAAACGGCCACGGCGGCCCAACCGCCCTGCTTGAGGATGTCGCCCAACTCCTTCCAGTCGACGAAAAAGACCAGATAGGCGAGGGTGACAAGGATTCCGATCAGAATGGACATGGTTCTCTCCTCCGTGCATAGGTATGGAATTCCGCCGGAACGGCAGATTCTGTATACTACATCAGGGTGGGGGTGAAATCCAGCGTGTTTTGGGAGGGAGAGAGTGGAAAGTCTCAGCCTTTTTGACGACCAGGTGCTTTCGACGCTCCACTTCGAGCAGCGTCTCGCTGACCAGGGCCGACGGGCCGTCGCCGGGGTCGACGAAGCCGGGCGCGGCCCGCTGGCCGGCCCGGTGGTGGCCGCGGCGGTGATCCTTCCGGAGCAGTTCGACCTGCCGGGGCTGACCGATTCGAAGCTGCTGAGTGAAAAAGCGCGCGCCACGCTCTTTCCGCGCATTCGCCGCCAGGCCCGCGCGGTCGGCGTGGGGATTGTCGACGCGACGGAGATCGACCGCATCAATATCCTCCAGGCGACTCTCAAGGCGATGACCCTGGCGATCGGACGCTTGCGCATCCCTGCTGACGCCCTGCTGGTCGACGGGATAACCCCCGTGCCGCTTCCGCTTCCCCAGCAGACACTCAAGAAAGGCGATTCCCGTTCGCTCTCGATCGCCGCCGCCTCGGTGGTGGCCAAGGTGGTGCGCGACCGCATGATGGAAGGGTACGAGCACCGCTACCCCGGCTACGGCCTGGGCGGGCACAAGGGGTACGGCAGCGCGGCCCACCGCGAAGCGATCGCCCTCCTGGGGCCGAGCCCGGTCCACCGGATCTCGTTCCGGGGCGTGCGCGAACACGCGGATAAACGGTGAGCGAGGCGCGCCAGACCCTGGGGCGCTGGGGGGAGCGAGCCGCCGCAGCCTATCTCGAAGCCCGCGGCTACAGGGTGCTCGCCACCAATGTCCGGACCCCGGTCGGCGAGCTCGACCTGGTCGCCCGCCAGGGGAACACCCGGGTGTTCGTCGAGGTCAAGACCCGTCGCTCCCGCCGCTTCGGCTCCACGCTCGAGGCCGTCGATGCGCGCAAGCAGCGCCAGGTGGTCCGGGCCTCCCAGTGGTACCTCGCGCAGCAGGGTCTCGACGAGTGCGAGATACGCTTTGACGTGGTCGGCGTGGATGTGGAGAATGGAGAGTTGAAGATCGAACACATCCCGGCGGCGTTTGAAGTCGACGCCGATTGACGTTAAGCTTGTGAACGATGAGATGCGCCCGGAATTCCGGGCGGTTACCGGAGTGGGACGATGAGCATGGATCTTGCCGAACTCGGTATGCTGCGGGTGGCCGTGGTCTCCCCCGAGCTGCGGGTGGCCGACGT
>QKBP01000073.1 GCA_003246035.1 Desulfuromonadaceae bacterium
TCCCCGAAACCAACATGGCGATCAGCACCACGGCGAGAAGGGCAAAGTTTTCCTGGGTACGCGGCATCAGTTCCTCCTGGTGAGGTAGATCGATGTCTTGTCGAGCTGAAAACGGTTCCATGCTTCGCGCGGTACGTCCTTCTGGCTGTAACCGCCCGGCGGGGCATCGGGTCCAAGGGCTACGCAGCGCAGCGCGAAGTCCGGACGCGTTCCGGCGTAGAAGGTCGGGGCCTCGAGGCGGAGGTCATGATCGATCAGCACCGCCATCGAGCGATGGCCGAGCCCCGGTGAAATGTCGCTGCCGCCCGCGGCCCAGAACTGGTAGAGCTCCCCTTCGCTGGGGAGGGCCCAGTACCCTGTGGGGTCGAGGGTGTGGCAGAAGCTTCGAGCCGCGGCAAGGTCAGGCGGGTCGGGGGGGCTCGGCCAGAGGAGCAAGTCGCTCCAGATCAGGCCGACGTCCTGCTGGAAATAGGCACGCAGGCCGTTTCCCGTGTCGACCAGCTGCCAGGGGTGGGCGAGGAGTCGGAGCGGTCGGGAGGCGAGGGGGCCTGCAAAGCGTTTCGCGAGGTGCTCGGCGAAGGCGCGATCCTCGGCCCGGTCGACGGCCGTTTCGATCTGTTCACGCTGAGCCGCCAGTTCGTTCCAGAGAACTTCGCCAAGGATTGTGAAGCCACCGTGAATAGGAATCGGGAAGAGCAAAAACGCCGCTCCGAGCACCGTCAGCGCCGCTACGATCGCCCCGGTTTGGGAACGTCGCCAGCACAGGCGCAGGGTCAGCAGGGCCAGCCCGATAGCGACCAGGATCAGGAGCCCGAAGAAGGCGTAGATGGTGAGCATGCAGGACTCCCGGTTTCAGCGGCAGTCATAGGGACCCGCAGACAGCCCCGGTTATTCCAGGGCCTTCTCGGTCCGGTGAATCATCCCTTCTTTCAAGTTGCGGCTCGACTCGGTCCCTTCCCCCATCAGGGAGAGGACGTAGAAGACCGCGGCGATAAAGCCAAGAAAGAGCAGTCCCTTGAAGGCCTGCTTCGGTTTCATGAAGGCCCAGATCAGCACGATGATTCCCAGGCCGATGCTCACCAGGGTGTAGTCGTGGTAGAAGTCGATAGCCCGTTGTGCAAGCTCCGAGAAGTTCATCGGTGTCTCTCCTGTGTGAGCGGGATGCGACGCGCTCTGTGCGAAGATACGTCTTTCTATCCTTAGCGTATTTAGAGTCGGAAGTAAATCGCCTTGCAGGCCTGAAAGGCACTGATTTGGTGGCTGTCTTGGCGATCTCTCGAATCGAGGGGAAAATTGTCTGCGGGCTAACTCGCACTTTCTCCGCGGTACGATTTCCGATACAATTTAATCCTGGTCGCAAAAACGTACAGCCGCTGCTGCTTCGGGAGCCCATCCGTGTCCGTGATCTTCAAGGAAAACGAGCTGTTTGATGCCTGCCGGGTGCTTTTCGGGCCGGACATCCAACTCTCATACGAATTTCTCGACTACCTCCAGGCCAGCGGTGCGCGCTCAGCCTACCGCCGACGCGCCAAAGAGGTCCATCCGGATCTGGTCGCCATCGAAGATGAGCAGCTGCGCAGTGAACATACCCACCAGTTCCGTCAGCTGGCCGAAGCCTTCGACCTGGTGACCGGTTTCCTCGAGTCGCGCATCGAGCATCCCCGGTCCGAGACGCAACCGAAATCCGAAGCGCGCAGCGAGAACCCCCAGACCCGTAGCGAATCGCGGTCGCGCGGGGATCGCTCAGGCTACTACCGCGGCGGGATCCCGGCACGCCCGATGGAGATCGGGCTCTACCTTTATTACCGCGGGGCGATCAGCTACCATGAGCTGTTGCAGGCACTGCTCTGGCAGCGTAAGCAGCGTCCGACCATCGGCAGCATTGCCCGGCGCTGGGGGTGGTTGAACGCCGAGGACATCAGCAACGTCCTGCGTGGCAGGGGGGTGGGGCGCTTCGGTGACCGTGCCGTCGACATGGAGCTGCTGACCCCCTTCCAGGTTCAGACCCTTCTCTACTTCCAACGCTGCAGGCAGCAACGTCTCGGTGATTACTTCACTGAACGCAGAATTCTCACCCCGATGCAGATGGATCGCCTGGTCTCTGATCTCGCCGGTCACAACCAGCGCTTCCGGACGCACTCTCCCCATTGGCAGTCCCGGCGGGCTGCCGTCTGATCCCACCAGTTTCCCGATTTCTGGATCGTTTCACCTCGAGGGCGCGTAGCCGCATCCAGAAGGTCTACGGCTGGAAGGGCATGTGCCGTCTCTACTCAGGCCTGAAGGCCAAAGCGGGCGAGAGTTTCGGGCGGGGCCTGGTCGAAATGCGAAAACTCCATGCTGAACGAACCGCGCCCCTTGGTGGCACTGCGCAATTCGGTCATGTAGCCGAACATCTCCACCAGCGGGACCCGGGCCCGGATGAGTTCCTGGTCGCCGCGGGTCTCACTCCCTTCGACCCTTCCCCGTTTCTGCTGCAGGCTGCCGTAAACCTTGCCGGAGTATTCGGCCGGTGCCACCAGCTCGAGAGACATGACCGGCTCGAGAAGAGTCGGACGCCCCTGCTGAGTCGCGAGCGAGACCCCCCGCTGGGCGGCCGCCCGCAGGGCCAGTTCGCTGGTGTACGACGGGTCGTAGGCGATTTCGCTGATGACGATCTGCATGTCGGTGAGCGGGTAGCCGGTTCGAACCCCGCCAGTGCAGGCCTGGCGCAGGCTCTCCGCGAGCGCCTGCCGCAGGTGCTCGGGGAGCGGAGAGCTTTCAGGAGGGGGGAGCTCAATGGTGACACCGGAGCCGCGCTTGAGCGGGGTCAGGGTGATGCGCAGTTCGGCCTTTTGCAGCTTCCCCTCGATGTCGCGCTCGAACTGCTCGTGGTGCGTCACTTCCCGGGTGAGGGCCTCACGGTACACGACCTGGGGACGGCCGCTGTTGACCTGGAGATGGAAGTCACGATGCAGCCGCTCCAGGATCACCTCGAGGTGCAGTTCGCCCATCCCGGTGAGGATGGTCTGGCCGGTCTCGTTGTCTTCGTGAACCCGGAAGGTCGGGTCTTCCCAGAGCAGCTTCTCAAGGGCCGGAAGGAGCTTCTCCCGGTCATCGATGCCACGGGGTTCGACGGCCAGGGAGACTACCGGTTCGGGGACCGTCAGGCCGGCCAGTTGCAGGGGTTGGTCGGGGGCGGAGAGGGTGTCGCCGGTCAGGGCGTCGCGCAGACCCGCGGCGGCAACGATGTCGCCGGCGCCGACCTGGTCGAGGCGTTCGCGCCGGTGGGCGTGCATGCGGAACAGGCGCGCGATCTTGTCGCTGGCGCCGGTGCGGCTGTTGTGGACCGTTTCCCCGGCTTTGAGGGTCCCTGAGTAGATGCGCAGATAGGTGAGCTTGCGCCCTTCGTCGGCAAGAACTTTAAAGGCCAGTGCGCACAGCGGGGCGTCGTCGCGACACGCCAGTTGAATGGTGCCGCTCTCTTCGTCGTTGCGCAGCGCTTCTACCGGCGGGACGTCAAGCGGCGAGGGGAGGAGGGCTCCGACCGCGTCGAGAAGCGGTTGAACCCCCTTGTTGCGCAACGCCGAGCCCATCAGCACCGGAGCGATGCGGTTGGCGATCGTCCCTTTGCGCAGCGCCTGCACCAGCCGCTTCGGTTCGACCTCTCGCCCCTCGAGAACGTCGGCGAGGACCGTGTCGTCGAAGTCGGCGGCGGCTTCGAGGAGCGCTTCGCGGGCGTTCCCGGCCTCGTCAGTCAGTTCCGCGGGGATGACGCCCTGCCTGACGGTGAGGCCTTCACTCCCTTCCTCGAAGTAGAGCGCGCATTGCTCGACGAGGTCAATAACCCCGACGAAGTCGCTCTCCAGGCCGATCGGCAGCTGCAAAAGGACCGGCACGGCCTGCAGGCGCTCGCGCATCTGCTCCAGGACCTGGGTGTAGTCGGCGCCGACGCGGTCGAGCTTGTTAATCAGGCAGATGCGTGGAACCCGGTAGCGTTCCGCCTGGCGCCACACCGATTCGCTTTGGGGTTGGACCCCCTCGACGGCGCTGAAGATCGCCACAGCACCAT
>QKBP01000077.1 GCA_003246035.1 Desulfuromonadaceae bacterium
TGCAATCTGACGCATTTTCTTGGACTTTTCCATGGTTCTTCTCCTCTTTCCTGTGTCGTTTGTGGTTTGCGTTTCTGTTTCCCGGTGCGAGGCGGCATCGCCCTTGATGTCTCCAGGGGGAAACGGCTCCTAGTCCTGTCTTTCTTAATGGTGGCGCAACACCAGGCGATTCCTGCGCGCCCGGCGCCGCATCTGCATGACACCGACCAGCAGGTGGCTGGCGGCGAAACTGATCAATCCGGTGATTCCGACGACGTACTCGAACAGGGTCATGATGTATCCTCCCTTCAAACAGAAAAACCCACCTGTGCATACGCTTTGCACCGTGGGCTTCGTTGCCTTGTTGCGCCGGCCTGCGACGTCGGTGCTTTATAGCATCAGCCGTGCCAAAACCGCTCATCCTTGTATTTTCAGTAGCTTAGGCATGTGGTATGGCAAGGTGACCAAAACGCGTGCACAGGGAATGAGCAGGGAATGAGCAGGCGTGAGGCAGCACATGATGAGACTTTTCTCAATCCGAAACGGGACAGGGGGCCCAGGGTCGCCCGGGGCAACCGGGCCTGCGACGCGTTCCCCCTTGACTCCCGCCGCGCCCTCGGGCAAACTCTTCCGACCATGAACACG
Organism: Desulfuromonadaceae bacterium; assembly: GCA_003246035.1. Next base: position 625 of record QKBP01000077.1, read on the forward strand.
ACCTTCACGCATATTCCGACCCTGACCGTCCGAGCGCTGCGCGCGCGCGTCGTATGGCCCGCGTCGATCTGTGCCCGAAGGTGCGTCACCCGGTAGGTGTCCTACCCGCTGTCAACCTTGCCAACGGCCGCAGATCCTTCGTATCTGCGGCCGTTTTTTATTCAACCGACGAACCCAAGGAGGACGTCATGTCGGTGCCGGCAGCCTTCGCGGGCGTGATCGTGATCTGGACGACCACGCCGCTGGCGATCAAGTGGAGTGGAGAAGGGAGTCATTTCCTCTTTGCGCTGACCGCGCGCATGCTGATCGGCGCGCTGGTCAGCCTGGCCCTGCTGCGCCTGAGCCGCACCCCCCTCCCCTGGCACCGCAAGGCCCGCCTCAACTACCTCGCCGGGGGTCTGGGGATCTACGGGGTGATGACCCTGGTCTACTGGGCCGCGCAGTTCATCCCCTCCGGCTGGATCTCGGTGCTCTTCGGCCTCTCGCCGATCGTCACCGCCCTGGCCGCCTCGCTGCTGCTCGGGGAGCGCAACCTCAGGGCGGCCAAGCTCGCCGGCATGCTGCTCGGACTCGCGGGGCTGGCGGTCATCTTCGGCAGCGGCGCGACCCTCTCGCCGCAAGCGGCCCTGGGAATCGCCGCGGTCCTGGCGGCGGTGGTCGCCCAGTGCGGCAGCGCCATCTGGGTCAAGCGCATCGACGCCGGCGTCCCGGCCCTCGCCTCGACCGCCGGCGCGATCCTCGTGGCGACCTTCCTGCTGGAGACGACCTGGATCGTGCTCGACGTTCACCTTCCGCAGCAGGTCTCGCCGCGGGCGCTCTGGGCGATCGTCTACCTCGGAATCGGCGGGTCGGTGTTCGGCTTCACGCTCTACTACTACCTGCTCAAGCACTCCGAGGCGACCCGGGTGGCGCTGATCACCCTGATCACCCCGGTGTCGGCCCTGCTTCTGGGGCACCTGCTCAACGACGAGCCGCTGACCCTCGGGATCCTCCTCGGCACCGCGGTGATCCTTTTCGGGCTGCTGCTGTTCCAGTTCGGACCGGAGCGTCCGGTCAAACCGCAGGCCAGCCCAAATTAGCGACGCCCCCCGGGTAGGGCGCGGCACAAAAACGCTCCGCGCCCTACCCGGAACGGTATATCCCTGATATCCTTGAGCGACAGCTCCGCCGACAGGACTCGAACCTTGGGGAGAGACGGACCGCATGTCCGACGCAGCCGCATCCGGTAAGACCCCTTCCTCGCGCACCGGGCGCAGAGCCCGGCGCTATTACCTGGTCGCGCTGAGCGCCTTCCTGGTCGGCGTCGCGTTCTCCGTCGCCATCTGGCGCAACGCCAGCCTCGCCCTCTTCAACACCGAGAAGACCCGCTTCGACCACTATGCCGGCATGATCAACTCCATGATCAGCGACCAGCTCAGCGACCAGGTCTCCGCGGCCCGAACCCTGCTCGCCTTCTGCAATTCGAGCGACCGGGTGACCCGCGACGAATGGCGACGGTTCGTCAGCGATATCGGCATGCAACGCCACTACTACGGAGCGCTCGGCTTCGCCTTCACCCGCTACGTCAAGCGCAGCGACCTCTCTGCCTTTGTCGCCGCGACCCGCGCCGACGGCGCTCCCGACTTCCGGGTCAAGACCACGGGGGAGCACCCCGACCTGTACGTGGTCGAATTCATCGAACCGCTGGATGCAAACCGGACGATCCTCGGCTACGACTACGCCACGGAGCCGGTGCGCCGCATCGCCTTCATCGGCGCGGTGCAGCAGAACGGCGCCGCCCTCTCGGGGCGCGTCGCCCTGATGCAGAGTCCCGATGCGAGCCCCGGCTTTCTGCTGGTCCTGCCGGTCTACGCCCGGGACGCCGAGCTCACGACCGTCACGCAGCGCTGGCGCGCCCTGCAGGGATGGATCACGGTGCCGATCCGCATCGACGCCCTGCTGGCCAACGTCCTTGAAAACCTCGACACCCCGCTCGACATCGAGATCTTTGACGGCAGCTCCGACGCCAGCGATTTTCTCCTCTACGACCACGACGGGGAGCTGCACACCCTCGCCAGTAACCACGAGCCGCTCCTCCCGGAGAGCGTGCTGCACAGTCATGTCTCCCTCAAGGTCGCCGACCGGACCTGGTACCTGAACATCATCGCCCTTGCCGGCTTCAGCAAGACCCTCGAACACTCGATGCCGACGACCCTGCTCGGAGCCGGCGTCCTGCTCAGCTGCCTGGCCGCCCTGCTGATCGGCACCTACGGGCGCCACCTCGACGAGGCTCAGGTGCTGACCGAAAAGATCACCGCCGACCTGCGCCGCACCGAACAGCGCTTCCAGAACCTGTTCCGCAGCCACGACGCGGTGATGCTGCAGATCTCCCCCCAGAGCGGCACCATCCTCGACGCCAACGCGGCCGCCTGCCGCTTTTACGGCTACCCCCTGAGCCAGCTGGTCGGCATGCCGATCGAGGCGATCAACCCCATGCCGCGCGAACAGGTCTCCGCGGCCATGCAGCAGGTCGCGGCCGGCCGGCAGAGGCACTACGAATTCCGCCACCGGCTCGCCTCGGGGGAGGTCCGCGACGTCGAAGTCCACTCCTCCCCCATCGAGATCAGCAACCAGACGGTGCTGTTCTCGATCATCCACGACATCACCCCGCGCAAACAAGCCGAGCTCTCGCTGCGTGAGAGCGAGGTGCGCTTCCGCACGGTCTTCGAGACCAACCCTGACCCGGTCATCCTGGCCAGCTTCGCCGAGGGGGAGATCCTGGACGTCAACCCGTCCTTCGAGACCGTCACCGGGATTCCGCGCGGCGCTGTCCAGGGGGGCCGGCTGGAAAACCTCGACCTGTGGATCGGGCAGGAGAACCACGAGAGCTTCCTGACCCAACTGCACGACATCGGGGAGGTCAACAACTTCGAGATCGAATTTCTGGACAAGGAGAGAAAGGGACGCACCGGGCTCCTTTCGGCGCGCGCGCTTCAGGTCAACGGCCTCGACTGCGTGCTCATCTCGATTCGCGACATCACGACCGAGAAGGCCGCGGAGCGGACGCTGGTCCAGGTCAGCCAGATGAAAAGCGAGTTCATCTCGACCGCGGCCCACGAGCTGCGCACCCCCTTGAGCGCGATCATGGGCTTCACCGAACTGCTCCTCTCGCCGAAGGAATTCGGCAAGTTCAGCCGCGCCCAGAAGAAGGAGTTCCTGCGTGAAGTCTACAACCGCGGGGCCTCACTGGCACGCCTGATCGACGACCTGCTCGACATCAGCCGCATCGAGAGCGGCCGGCCGATCAGCCTCAACCTCCAGACGGTCGATGTCCCGGAGATGCTCGAACGGACGCTGGAGTTTTTCCGCCTCCACGACAAACTCCACACCTACCGCTTCGAGCGCCCGCAACGGGACACCGACAGCCGCTGCCGGCTCGATCGCCAGCGCATCGAGCAGGTCCTCGAGAACCTGCTCGGCAACGCCGGAAAATTTTCTCCCAGGGGTTCGGAAATCGTGGTGACGGCGGACGTCGACGAGCAGCGGTGGGAAATCTCGGTCATCGACCGGGGGATCGGCATGACGGAAGAACAGCTGGAAAGGATCTTCGACAAGTTTTACCGGGCCGACGCTTCGAATACGGGGAGCAGCGGGCTCGGTCTGGGGATGAGCATCGTCAAGCAGATCGTCGAAACCCACCACGGCCGGATCCGGGTCGAGAGCGCCCCGGGGGCCGGCACCCGGGTGACGTTCACCCTGCCATGCACCCCCGGGGGACAGACCTCCTAGAGGGAGTTGTAGTCGTCGGATTCGACCTTCTCGCCGCTCGCGTCGAGGAACGAGCCCTTCTGCGAATCCTTGACGATCTCCACCCGGTTGTGCGCCACGGAGCAGACCGTTCCGCAGACGGCGCACTCGTAGAGCTCCTCGTGAAACTGGAAAGCGTTCAGGTCGGTTTCATAGCTGACCATCGAACGGCAGGTGGGGCAGACGAATTCGGTACAGACGCGCTGCTTCTTCTCCACCTTCCCCTTGATGATCTTGAGCTTGTCCCCGGAAAAGGTCCAGATCCCCCCGCAGACTCCGCACTCGCGCGCATCCTGGGCAAACCCTTCGGCGTGCAGATCGATTTCGACGTGGTCACGGCTATGGCAAAGCGGACATTTCATGGCAACACTCCTCCTGTGTCAGGGTTGGGAAAATCCTTCGTGCCTCTCCACTCTAAACAGATCTGTGCCCCGTGGCAAGCCGCAGCGTCGACGACACCGCGGCTCCCCGCCCGGGGTCTCAACGGCGGTCTGCTCGGCAAGACATCCCGCGTCCGGGTGGTATGCTTGGGGTAACTTCCCGACCTGGATACCCTATGCAGCGCTCGCGAAAAATCATCCTCGTGACCCTTGCGGTCCTCACGGTCCTCTACCTCGCGACGATCCTCGCGTTACCGGGCCTGGTCCGCAGCCAGGCCAGCGCCTGGGTCGCCGAGCACACCACGCGCACCCTGCGGATCGGGGCGATCCACATCAACCCCCTGACCTTCTCGATCCGCGTCGATCGGTTCGCGCTGAGCGAAGCCGGCTCCAACGAGACCTTCGTCGCCTTTGAACGACTCAGCCTCTCCCCGGCCGTGTGGCGCTCCCTCACCCAGCAGGCGCTCGTCCTGGAGGAATTGACTCTCGAAAAACCGTCGCTGCGCGTCGCCCTCGACGAGAACGGCGAGGTCAACGTCGCCGACCTGAAGCCCCCCTCCGACCCGCCCCTCGAGCAAAGCCCGACCGCCGAGCCCCCCCTCTTCGCGGTCGGCAACCTGCACGTGATCGACGGGAGCCTCGACCTGCTCGACGCCCGCCGCCCCGAGACTGCGCACAGGATCCGCGCCTTCAACCTCGCGCTGCCGTTCGTCGGCAACACCCCCGGGGTCGTCGATGACTTCATCACCCCGCGGCTCGACTTCGAGCTCGACGGAGCCCCGGTGGTCGCCGTCAGCGAGCTCAAACCCTTCGCCGACCGGCTTGAAGCCCGCCTGCAGCTCGAGCTGAACAACATCGAGATCCCTTACTATTCTCCCTACCTCCCCCACGACCGACCGTTCACGATCGACAGCGGCAAGCTTGCGCTGCGGATCGACGTGAACTACGCGGTGGAGAGCGACGGCGCCGTCAAGGTGCTGGTCTCGGGAGATTCGACCCTCACCGGCATGCGGGTGCGCGACTCCCTCGGCGAGGTGCTGTTCTTCCTCCCGATGGTGCGCGTCGACCTCGCCAGGGCCGACCCGTTGGCGCAGAGCGCGGTGGTGCGCGAGGTGGTCTTCTACAGCCCTGAGATCTTCGTCTCCCGGGACGCCGACGGCACCTGGAACCACGCCCGGCTCGCCCCGCCCGAGCGGGGGGACGATGCGGAACCGGCCACGCCGGACGGCGCGACGCCCCCACCCCAGGTCAGCGTCGAGCGCCTGCAGGTGCACACCGGGACGATCCATTTCAGCGACCTCTCAGGGCGCGGAGCGTTCCGCAGGGACATCCGGGACCTCCACCTCGACCTCGAGGGCTTCTCGACCTCCGGCGAGCCGGCGACCTTTTCGCTCGACGCCTGGGTCAGCGAGCGCTTCATCACCCCTGTCGGGAAGGTGCACGTGCAGGGCTCGGTGGGGATCGCCCCCTTTACGTTTGCCGCCGGCCTCCGCACCCGGGAGGTGGCGCTCGCGGGCCTGGAAAACTACCTGCCGCCGGAGATCTCGCTGCGTATCGACGAAGGGAACCTCGACACCGACCTTCAGCTCCTGCTGGCCGATGAGAAGGGGACCCTGCACGGCAGCGTGGACGGCTCGCTCGGAGTGCGCGCCCTGGCCATCAGCGAGCCGCGCACCGCCACCGGGGTTCTCGGCTGGGAGAGCCTGCAGCTCGACCGCATCGACCTGCGCCTCGCTCCCGGCGTGCCGCGGCTGCATATCGGCGAGGTGGCCCTGAGCGGGTACCTGGCCAGGATCGTGGTGACGAAGGACGGGCAGGTCAACCTCCAGCAGGTGCGCGGGACGGAGACCGTCGCGGAGGAGACGCCTTCTCCCGCCGGCAGCGCCGGCGACGCCGGTGACTCCGGCGAGCCGCCCCCGTCGCCCCTCGACCTGCGCATCGACGAGCTGGTGCTCCAGGGCGGGGAGCTGGACTTCCAGGACCGCCACCTGGCACGCCCCTTCTCCACGGTACTCTACAACCTGGGAGGGCGCGTCAGCGGACTGAGCAACGTCGCCGGCGAACGGGCGGAGCTCGACCTGCGCGGCAGTCTCGACAACCACGCGCCGCTGCGCATCAGCGGTACCCTGCAGCCCCTCGCCGGACCGCTCTTTCTCGACATCGACTCCCGCCTGGACACCATGGAGCTGACGCCGCTGACACCCTACACCACCACCTACCTCGGCTACCCGGTCACCCGCGGCATGCTCTACCTCGACCTCGAGTACCGCATCGACGGCGAGGAGCTGCATGCGGCCAACCGGGTGTTCGTCGACCAGTTCACCCTCGGCGAGCACCAGCCGGGCGACCAGGCGACCAGGCTCCCGGTCAAGCTGGCCATCGCCCTGCTCAGGGACGCCAACGGCGAGATTCACCTCAACCTCCCGGTCGAGGGTAAGCTCGACGACCCGCAGTTCAGCATCTTCGGGGTGGTCCTGCAGATCCTCAAGAACCTGCTGATCAAGGCGGCGACCTCGCCGCTGGCCCTGCTCTCCTCGCTGGTCGGGAGCGGCGAAGACTTCAGCACCATCGACTTCGCCCCGGGGCGCTCGGCACTGAGCGCCGGCGAACAGCAGAAGCTCGAGGCCCTGGCCCAGGCTCTCGTCCAGCGCCCGGCCCTCAAGCTCGAGGTGCGCGGCCACGTCGACCGGGAGATCGACCCCGAGGCCTGGCGGCACGCCGAGCTCGAGCGGCGCCTGCAGCGGCTCAAGTTCGACCAGCTCCCCCGCGCCCGGCGCACCGAACTCGGCGACCCGGCGCAGGTGACGATCGAGGCGCAGGAGTACCCCCGCTACCTGCAGCAGGCCTACCGCGCGGCCGACTTCCCCAAGCCGCGCAACGTCTTCGGGCTGACGAAACGCCTGCCGGACGAGGAGGCGGAAAAACTGCTGCTGGCGAACATGACGGCAGGTGAGGCGGAGATGGAGCAGCTTGCCCGGGAACGGGCGGTGGCGGTTCGGGACTACCTGGTGGAAGAGGCCGGGATGCCCCCGGAGAGGGTCTTTCTGAACATGCAGCAGATCGATCTCCCCCCGGAGAAGGGGGAACCGGCTCAGCGGGTCAGCTTCGGCGTTGCAACCGACTAGGCTCCCCGGGCCGCCCGGCGGATGACAAATACGTTCCTCTTGCTTTACGTTATAGTTAACCCTCTGCAGGTCATTCCACCTTGATGCGAGGCTGGCTGCATGACGGAAACCGCTTTACGCAAGTTTGTCGCCCCCGAATACGTGTTCGGGCCCGGCGCCCGTCACCTCGCGGGTCAGTACGCGCGCAAGCTCGGCGCCCGCAAGGTGCTGGTGGTCACCGACCCCGGGGTGATCGCGGCCGGCTGGTGCGACGACATCACGTCCGCCCTCGAGAAGGAGCACCTCCCCTACGCGGTTTTCTCCGCGGTCTCCCCCAATCCCCGCTCCGAGGAGGCGATGCAGGGCGCCACGTTCTACGCCCGGGAAAACTGCAACATGATCGTGGCGGTCGGCGGCGGCAGCCCGATGGACTGCGCCAAGGGGATCGGCATCGTCGCCACGCACGGGCGGGACGTGCTGGAGTTCGAGGGGGTCGACCAGGTGCGGCTGCCGATCCCGCCGCTGATCTGCATCCCGACCACCGCCGGCACCTCGGCCGACGTCTCCCAGTTCGCGATCATCACCGACCTTAAGGAGCGGGTGAAGATCGCCATCGTGAGCAAGGCGGTGGTCCCCGACCTGGCCCTGATCGACCCCGAGACGCTGGTCTCCATGGACCCCTACCTGACCGCCTGCACCGGCATGGACGCCCTGACCCACGCCATCGAGGCGTTCGTCTCCAACGCGCACTCGCCAATGACCGACATCCACGCCCTCGAGGCGATCCGCCTGCTGGAGCAGTACCTGGTCCCCTCGGTGACCCGCCCCGACGACCTCGAGCTGCGCAGCAAGGTGATGCTCGCCAGCCTGCAGGCCGGCCTCGCCTTCTCCAACGCGATCCTCGGCGCCACCCATGCCATGGCCCACAGCCTCGGCGGATACCTCGACCTGCCGCACGGCGAGTGCAACGCCATCCTCCTCGACCACGTGGTGGCCTTCAACCTCTCGGCGGCCCCCGAGCGCTTTGACGCCATCAGCGGCGCCCTCGGCCTCGACCTGCGCGGGCTCGGTGAGCGCCAACGAGCCACGGCACTGCTCACGAAAATCCGCACCCTCAAGCAGCAGGTCGGCATCAGCCGCCCGCTCGGCGAACTGGGGGTCAAGCCCGGCGACCTGGCCCAGCTGAGCCGGCATGCCGTCGCCGACCCCTGCCTGGTCACCAACCCCCGCACCGCCGGTCAGCGCGATATCGAGTCGATCTATGAAGAAGCGCTCTAGACAGGGGCAGCGCCAGGACGAGCTGCGGGAAAAACTGATCGGGCTGGGAGAAGACTCGCTGCGCAAGAGCTACTACCCGGAGCTGCAGGTCCAGCTCGACAAGCTGCAGGAACGGGTCCGGCTCGCGGAGCTGATTGCCGCAACCGGCCTCGCCCTGACCGAGGAGAGCGACCTGCGCAGCTCGCTGCAGCGCTGCAGCGACACGCTCGCCGCGCACACCGACGCGGCCCTGGTACGCATCTGGACCCTCGACCGGGGGGGGGAGCACCTCCTGCTGCAGGCCAGCTCCGGCCTGCACACCGCCATCGACGGGGCCCACAGCCGCCTGGACCTCCAGCACTACCCGCACAAGGTCGGGATCATCGCCCGCGACCGGCAGCCGTTCCTGACCAACGAGGTCCACGACAATCCCCAGTTTCACGACCAGGCCTGGATCCGCGAGCACGGCATCGTCGCGTTTGCCGGCTACCCGCTGGTCCTGCAGCAGCACCTGGTCGGCGTCATCGCGCTGTTCGCCCAGCACCCCTTGAGCGACACGCTGCTCGAAACCCTCGAAAGCATCAACGATCAGCTCGCCGTGAGCATCGACCGCTTCCAGCTGCTCGAAGCGTACAAATCGGCCTTCGCCAACGCCCGCGAAGGGCACGAAAAGATCAACGGCATCCTCCGCTCGGTCGCCGATGCGCTGCTGGTGATCGACAACCGCCAGCACATCGTCCACATGAACCAGGCCGCCGAGGCGCTGCTCGGCGTCTCTCTGGCGACGGTCATCGACCGGCGCATCGACGAGGTCATCCGTCCCTCGGCGCTGCTCGACTATCTGCGCTCCATCCGCCGTCCCGGCCAACCCGAACGCGACACCGACCTCGACCTGTACGACGCGGCCCGCGGCGAGATGCGCGTCATCCAGGCCCGCGCCGCGCATCTCAAGGGAGCCACCCCCGGCGGGGGCCGGGTCATCAGCCTGCGCGACGTCACCCAGGACCGGGAAGTCGCGCGCATGAAGTCGGAGTTCATCTCCACCGCGGCACACGAACTGCGCACCCCGCTGACCTCGATCTGCGGCTTTGCCGAGCTGCTCTGCAGCCAGTCCTGGTCCCGGGAGGAGCAGGACGACTTCCTGCACACCATCCTCGACAAGGCCGCAACGCTGGAGCGGATTATCGACGATCTGCTCGACTTGAGCCGCATCGAGTCGGGGCGTGGTCTTTCCTTGAGTTTTTCGGAGTGGGATGTGGCTGAAACGCTGGACAAGATGATCGCCCGCTACCGGACGGAATATGCCGACTACCGTTTTAAGTGTGCCTTTGAGCGCAACCTCGGGGCCATCCACGCCGACCAGGGGAAGATCGTCCAGGCCCTCGACAACCTGCTCAACAACGCGATCAAGTACTCGCCCCCCGGCGAGCCGATCGTCCTCGGCGCCCGGCGCGACGCGCACACCCTCACCATCAGCGTCAGCGACCGGGGGATCGGAATGAACGAGGAGCAGCGCCAGAACTGCTTCAACAAGTTCTACCGGGCCGACAGCTCCAACACCGCCGTCGGCGGGCTCGGCCTCGGCCTGTCGATCGTCCGCCACGTGATCGAGGCGCACCACGGCGAGATTCGGGTCGACAGCCAACCGGGGACGGGGACCACCATGACCGTCATCCTCCCCCTTTTGGGCGAAGCTCGTAACGGCTCACGCGACGACAGGGTTTACCTGGCCGATCTCTTTCGCCAGCCCCCCACCCATCACTGAAGCGTCCGCTCTCCCGGTTCGACATCGACCAGCTGCAGGGCGAAGGTCAATTCACACCCGGCCAGGTCGTGGTTACCGTCGAGCAGCACCTCGTGCTCGTCGAAGGAACGGATGCGGACGACGCGCTGCGCCCCTCCGCCGATTTCAATCGCCAGCTTCTGGGCGATGCGCAGCTCGGCGCCGGCCGGGAAGAGCTCGCGCTTGACCCGGATCAGGTTCTCCTCCAGCCGCGGACCGTAGGCCTGTTCGGCAGCGAGGACGATGTTCTTCACCTCCCCGACCGACATCCCGACGATCTGCTCCTCGAGGGCCGGGAAGACGTCCCCTTCTCCAAGCGTCACGACCAGCGGGTCGTCGCCGTCGCGCTGGTCGAAGATCCGCCCGTTGTCGAGGGTGCCGATGTAGTGGACGGTTACCCGGTCGCCTAGGCTTGCGGTCTTGATTCTCTCTGTCATCACTTCTCTACCTCCGTGCTGATCACGGTAAACCGGTCGTCGAAATGCCGTGCCAGGAGCGGACGAACGTCCCGCCACGACAACCCGCCACCGCCGCACCCGGGACGCGGCACCACGACCCGCTGCCATCCCTGCATATCCGCAAGCGCGACCAGCTCCCGGCAGGAGCGCTCGATCAGCTCAAGCTCCGGGGTGCGGTAGGGGTCGTGCTCGACCGGGAAGCTGACCAGCCGCTCCCCGAGCGGATGGACATGATTCCCCCGGCTGCGGACCAATTCGCCGAGGATCGTGTCGATGCCGGGAAAACGGTCCCGCGCCTGGCGGGCACAGCCGCGCTGCATGCTGCTCCGTCCGCTGCGCCCGACGGCGCCATGGGTGGTGATCGCCACCACGGCCCCCGCGGCATGGTGCTGCCACAGGTCGCCGACGACCTCACGCATACAGCGAGTCGCGCATGGTGTTGAGCAGGTAGTCGAAGACCTCTTCGCGGGAGTGGATAAAGCCCGGCATCTCGTCGCCGGCGATCTCCTCGAGTCGCTCGAGCACGCGCTGGTCGTTGCTCCCCAGGGCATCCATCACCGCCTCGAACATCGGGATCACCTCGTAGAGGTCGTTGCGGTCGAAGGGGTTGGGGTCAGGCTTGCCACTGAACTTGGGAGCGTCGCGCTCGGCCTTGTTGCGGCGGTACTTGAAATAGAGGTCGGAGGGCTTGATCATGACACCCATGGTGTTTCTCCTTTTCCCGGGTCGGGCTATGAACAGCTGCTGCAGCCGTGCTTCTTGCTGCAGCCGCTGGCGCAGACATTGGCGGCCTTTCCGCCGCCGGTCTTCTCCAGCAGCGCCGCCAGGCTGGTGACGTCGATCTGCCAGAGGCCATCTTCCTCGACACCGGCGAGCAGTCCGCGCTTGAGATGCATCAGAACGTTCAGGGGGGTGGTCTGCAGGCGCTTGGCAGCGTCCTCGAGCGAGACCATGTCGGTTTGCGTCTTCATGAGAGACTCCTTTTCACGTAAAAACCCGTACAGAAACATTCCGCACGGGCCTCGTTGCCTGCGATGCGCGCGTCACGCCGTCGTGACGCGTCCGTATTCAGTCTGGTTCAGTGGTGCAGCGCGCCCCAGGGGGAGCGTCGCACCAGGTGCAGGGCCTGGTCTTCGACCTGGTCGCGGACCCCGCGGTTGAGTTTCTTCAGCCAGCGCTTCGGGATCGCCTCGTAGCCGTAAAAGGCTCCGGCGATCATCCCGGCGATCGCGCCGGTGGTGTCGGCATCCCCTCCCTGGTTGACCACCCCGACCAGGCACTCCTCGAAGTCGGCCGTCGAGAACAGGTAGTGAAAGACCGTCTGCAGCGTATCCACCACATAGGAGCCGGCCAACCCCTTGTAGTTGTTGAAACGGAACGTTCCGTGTTCGGCCACCAGGTCGCGGGTGACGGCGTGCAGCGCAAAGCGGTCGCCGCCGAGGATCGCCTGGTGCACCAGCCGCCCGATGCAGACGCTCGCCGCGTCGGAGAGCGGATGGTTATGGGTCAGGCGGGCCTGCTCGACGGCGTAGCGTTCCAGCATCCGGTCGTCGCCGAGGGTGTACAGGGCCACCGGGGCCATGCGCATCGCCGCGCCGTTACCGGCGTCCCACTCGTTGTAGGGGACCTCGAGTCGGCCGGTGAGCATGTAGTCGCGGATCCCGCGGCGGCAGGTGGCGCCGATGTCGATCGGCTTCCCCTTCATCCAGGCCAGGAAGGCCTCGGCGATCGCCTTGGGCTGCCACTCGCCGGCGCTGAGCACCGCCTCCCCCAGCGCCAGGGACATCTCGGTGTCGTCGGTCACCTGCCCGGCCGGGAGATACAGCCAGCCGCCGCCGACGATGTTACGGTGCACCTTGTACTCGGCCTTGATCTCCCCGGGCGCCATGAACTCGGTCGTCGCCCCGAGCGCGTCGCCGATCGCCAACCCGAGGTAGGCGGCACGGGCCCGGGCGTAGACTTGTTCTTTTTCCGTTTCAGCCTGCATGAACATTGTCCACTCTTTCTTTAAGGCTGATCAAAAGCATTCAGCTGCAAGGCGCCCGCCGCTTGAAGAGTGAGACGTAGCGGTCGCTACGTCGCAGCGATGAGAGCAAGGGGAACGCCGCAGATGAGCGCTTTTCATCAGCCTCAGCCGCCGATCAGCACCTTGACCTCGTATTCCCCGCCGATCACCAGCACCTCCCCTTCCCCCTTGAGGAGCGACTTGGGAAGCAGCCCGCTCATGAAGAAGACCTTGGTGAGCGGGACCTCGGCCTCGATCACCCGGCTGCCGAACTCCCAGGCCTTCTCGAAATCGTCGGTGAACGAGTTGAGGTTGTTGAGCCGCAGCACGAAGCTCCCCTTGTCGTTCTTTTCGAGGACCTGGTGCTCCTCGAAGTCGTAGATGCCGCGATAGAGGGTCCTGTGGCTCGCCCCGGGAAATCTGCGCCCCATCTCGTACTGGACGAATCCATAGAGCAGGTCGAACTGCGAGAAGATCGCGTTGGTCCGCGACAGTCCCTGCATGCGTGCCTGGGTGTAACGGGCGTAGGCGCGGGAGTGAATGTCCCCGATCGGTTCGCCGTGGAAAATCGGCGGCAGCCCGAGCCGCGACTCGACCCACCCCTTGAGGACCGCCCCCTCGACCGAGTTGCTGTCGAACAGCCAGCCGCGCAGAAACCGGAGGTAGCTGTTCTTGAGCGCCTTGCGGCTGCTCGGGGATTCTTCGCGCTGCCACTGGTGAAGCTGGAAGCGCACGTCCATGTAGTCATGAAAAAGAGCACCCCGCTCGGCCGGATCATCGAGCGGGTCGAGGCGCTGGAGCAGGTCGGGGAGCGCCTGACCCAGTCCCTGGATCTTGAGCTGCTGCGGCTCCCGGTTGTAGTGGCGCGAAGCGATCGCCCACGGGGGGAGGTTGCAGTAGTTCATGGCTGTCGGATACATTGTCCGTCCTCTCCCCAGGGATGCGACGATTTGCCTGTTTTTTCAGCAGCTGGCGTCCGGTCGGGAGCATCCGGTGCTTGTTCCAGGCGCGCCCTGCTGTCGACAAACCCCGTATTCAAGCACCGTCGGACTCTTTGACGGGCAACAGCGCCCGGGCCGCGAGCATATGAATTGCATGGAAGATGCCAGCTACTGATTTCGTGCACAAATACCCGGTCTTGCTTTTATCCCGGGACCGGTTAAGGTTGGCCTAAACGCCATTGAAGGAGGGATCGCCATGAACAAAGCCGTCGTAACCTTGCTTGCGTTAGCCGTCCTGCTCGGCCTGGGAGTCTCCAGCGCCTGCGCGCTCCCGTACCTGTCGGGGAACCTCGGCGTGGTCTTCGCCGAAGATGCCGATATCAACGAAGGCATCGACACCGGCTCCATCGCCTTCGAGGACGGCCCGGTCATCGCCGTCGCCATCGGCAACGACACCGGCTTCGGCTCGCGCTTCGAGTTGGAACTGGCCTACCGCGCCAACGACTTCGACACCTGGACCTTCGACGGGTTGGGAACCGCTTTCGTACCCGGCGATGTGACCGCCCTCTCGCTGATGGGGAACGGCTACATCGACTTCGTCTCCAACACCGCGTTCACCCCGTTCATCGGTGCCGGCCTCGGCTTCGCGGATCTCGAAATGACGATTGACGGGTTAGGGAGCGAAGACGATACCGTCTTCGCCTACCAACTGGCCGTGGGGGGGAGCTTTGCGACCTACACGAACCTGAGCTTCGACATCCAGTACCGCTACTTCGGCACCTCCGACCCGAACTTCGCGGGAATCGAGGCCGAGTACCAGACCCACAACATCATGGTCGGCCTGCGCAGCGCCTTCTAG
>QKBP01000086.1 GCA_003246035.1 Desulfuromonadaceae bacterium
CCCCCTGGGAGGCGTCGGCGTAACTGGCGGTGTCGCTGCCGAGACCGCCGTGAAGCGCGTCGCCGCCCCCGTCACCGGTCAGGATGTTGTCGCCGTCATCGCCGACCAGGGTGTCGGCCCCGGCCCCGCCGGTGAGGTTCTCGATCCCGATGTAGCTGTCTCCGAGGGCGTCCCCCGCCGTACCGCTCCCGCTGGCCAGCGACGCCGTCACCCCGGCGAGCGAATCGGCATAGCTCACCGTGTCGAGCCCCAGTCCGCCGTCGAAGACGTTGGCGTTGGCGTCGCCGATCAGGATGTCGTTACCGGATCCGCCGGTGAGGTTTTCGATGCTGATGTACTGATCCCCCTCGGCATCCCCCCCGGAGCCCAGGCCGGTAAGCAACGAGGCGACCACGTCCTCTGCCGAGCCGGCATAGCTGACCGTGTCGCTGCCGCTGCCGCCGTCGAGCCGGTCGGCGCCGGCACCGCCGACCAGCAGGTCGTGCCCGGCCCCGGCATGCACCTGGTCGTCGCCGTCCCCGGCGTAGATCTCGACGCCGAGTCCATCGCGCGGCAGCACCATGACCTGTTCCCCGGCCTGGACCAGGTCGAAGTCGGCCGTCGAGCTGGCGTCGCGCCAGGAGAAGTACAGGGTGTCACTCAGGTTGTAGACGACGCCGCCTTTCGTACCATCCGCGTTGACCACGACGCTGAAGTCGATCGGCCCCCCCACGGAGGTCACATCGTAGACCACGTTCACGTCGAGGCCGTTGGCCAGCAGGTCGGCCACCACCGCCGGGTCCGAGGTGTCCAGCGTCCAGGTGTCCCCCGTCCGGACCAGTCCGGCGGCTTCGAGGTCGAAGTTGGGAATCCCCGAGATGGACGGATCGGCGATCAGCTCCACCGTCGTCAGGTCGTCGTAAACCAGAAAATCGATATGCAGGTTCTTGGACCATTGTCCTTCACCGCTGCTGAAGTTGGGGTTGTGGTCGATGATATCGACCCCGGACGTACCGTCGATCCTCTCCCGCGTGGCCTGGCTCGCGGGGCTCGACGCCAGCAGGTGTTCGGCCTCACTGGCACCGGCGACGTACGCGCCCGCCGGTACACCGGCCCCTCCGGTCACCTTGAACTCGGAGGACGTGTAGAGCTCGCACTTGATGTAGGGTTCGTAATCGACCGTGTCGACCGCCAGGGTGTAGCTGTTGGCGGTCAGCGCATTGCCGTGGTCGTCGACCACGGTGCTTTTGACCGACACGGTCAGGGGGTTGGTGCTTTCGTTGTCGGCCAGCACGGTAAAGCTGGCCGACCGCCCATCGGCGGCCAGAACCGGACCACTGGTGAGGGTTCCGCCACTGATGGTCAGGTCCGTGTCCGCCAGCGAGGTGACCGGCTCGCTGAACGTCAACGTGTAGGTCACGGGGTTGTTGACATCGGTCACCAGCGTACCGCCGCTGTCGTCGGCAAAACCGACGCTGGGGTTGAGCGTGTCGATATCAATCACCGCGGCGTTATTCTTGCCCTGGAACAAATTGCCATTCGCGTCTCGTCCGCCGCTGATGCTCAGGGTGACATTCCCCAGGTCCGTGTCCGCGCTCTGCACATCATACAAAAGCACGAGGATGGAATTGTTCCCCATCGGGCCGTTAAACCAGGCGTAGGCGCTCTGCGACAAGACGCCGCTCACATCTTGCGAGAAATTGATGGAAACCGGCGCCGTCGTGTCCATGGCTTCACTGAACTCGATGCGGACGGACAGGCGATTCGTGCCGTCTGAAATCTCAGTCGTATTCAGGATGGTGGAGTTGACCACCGGGTCCAAGGTGTCCACCGACAGGCGGCTGCTCGAAGCATTCACCGGATTCCCGGCCAGGTCGACGACGGAATTCTTAACCGTCACGTCGAGGAACGCGGTGCTGTTGTCGTTCGCGGCCACGGCGAAGGTCGCGGACATCCCGTCGGCCGCCAGGACCGGGCCGCCGAGCAGGACACCGCCGCGGATATCCAGATCGGTGCCGGAAAACGACGCGACCTGCTCGCTGAACGTGACGGTGTAATTGACATCCCCGTCGATGGGCGACACGAGGTTGTCGGGACAGTCGTGACCGATCGTGACCGTCGCGTTGACCGTGTCGACCGGCAAGCTGACCGAATCCGGCACCAACGGGCGGCCGGAGAAATCGACGACCGTTCCGTTCACCCCGACGTCGAGTGCCGTCGTGCTGTCATCCGCGGCAAGCACCTGAAAGCTCCCCGAAAGACCGTCCCCGGCCATCACGATACTCCCGGGCACCAGGGTCCCGCCGCTGATCGACAGATCGGTGTCCGCCACCCCGGTCACCGGCTTGTCAAAATCGAGATAGAAGGTCACCAGGCTGTCGTTATCGGAGACGATGCCGTCCAGGTTGTCCGTGGTGATCGTCACCCGGGGGTTCAGGGTGTCGACCGGCAGGGTGTGACTCGCCTCCACCAGGGTGTTGCCGCTCAGATCCGTGACGGTGTCATGCACCGTCACCACCAGATCCGCATAGCTCGAGTCATAGGCGACGACCTGGAAGGTTGCCGAACGCCCGTCGGCGGCCAGGACCAGGCTCCCGTCCACGAAATCGCCGCCGGAGATCGTCAGGTCGCTCACGAGGGGGTCGGGGTCGTAGACCAGGGAGGAAATCTCCTCGCTGAACGTCAGGGTATAGGTCACCAGGCTGTCGGTGGAAGAGACCACACCGTCCGTGTTGTCGTCCCCGATCGTGACCATCGGGTTCAGGGTGTCGATCCCGAACTCGGTTTCGGCGCTGTAGTCGAGAATGGCGTTCCCCGCCGCGTCCAGGGCGCCGGTCACATCGACATCCAGGGCATCGATGTCGATACCCCCGTCCTGGACCAGGTAGGTCTTCGAAAAGACCGTGCCGGTCGCATCCCAGGCCCCTCCCGAGTCGAGCAGCGAGCCGGTCATGTCAAACGGGGTGCCGGTCAGGTGGTCTATCAACTCGAGCGTCGGCGCGACGGTGGTGTCCATCGCCTCGCTGAACGTGACGGAGATGGTCAGGCTCTGTCCGGCGTCGGCGTCGGTGAGCAGCAGATCGTCGGCCGACACATCGATCACTTCCGGCTCGAGGGTATCGATCGCGTAGGGAGGGGAGGTCGTCGTACCGACGCCAGGGTTGCCAGCCAGGTCTCTGACCCCGGCGTTGTTGAGGGTAATCAGGTTGGAGGGGTCCTCCACCGGCACGTCCGGAGTCAGCGTCGCGGTCCAGGTGCGCCCCCCGTCACTCGAGCTGACCGCGGTCAGGGTGCCGTTTTCAACCGTCAGGTCGGCGTTGCTAAAATCGCTGACCGGCGCATCGAAGGTGATCGTCACGAGGGCGCTGTCACCGATGTTCAGGGCGGTATCGTCAAAAGAAATCGTCGCGCTCGGGGGGGCATCATCGACGGCGTAGCCCTTGTCGAAATCCCCCTGGCCGAGGTTGCCCGCCGCATCGTACGTGACGGTACGGGCATGGAGGTTGCCGATCCCGTCGGCTTGATAATCGGCCAGCAGGTCGCTCCCCCGCACGTTGATGCTGTAGCTCCCATCGGCCCGAACCGAGCCGGAAAAATCGACTCCGTTCACGGTCAGGAACACCGAATCGCCGATTTTCCCGCCAGTGACCGTGCCGGTCACGGCGACCTCTCCCCCCGACTCGGCAATATTGACGATGTTGTCGGCCGTAATGTCGTCGACGGTGATGGCCGGTGCGGGTGCGGCGGTATCGATGCCAAAGCTGTTCCCCAGGTCCACGGCGAACCCGGGGTTGCCGGCGCTGTCGGCCGAGTCGATCCGGGCATCGATGGTGCCGGTGCCCCCTTCGACCCCGAGTGCGGGGGCGAGAGCCGAACCGGGGACGCTGATGCTGAAGTTGTGCCCGTCAGGACGGACATACCCCTGATAGTCGTTGCCGTTGATGGTCAGGGTGACCAGGTCGCCGGCGAGATTCTCGCCGTTCGGCTCGGAAACCGTCCCGGTGATCGTGATCGTCCCCTGCGACTCGCCCTGGTTGACAATCCCGTCACCGGCGATAATCGGATCGAGGGTGATCGTCGGTTCGGGTGCCAAGGTATCGATGCTGTATTCCACCGAGGCGAAAGCGCTCGTGCCGTTCTGGTCGACAACCTCGGCATCGACCAGCCCGGTCATCCCCTCGACGCCCTGCAGTGGTGCGAGAATGTCTCCCGGGACATCGACGCTGAAGGAGTGGTCATCCTGCACCGTCGTCGAGACCGTATAGCTTCCGACCGTCACGATGACCCTGTCGCCGGTGACGGCCGTCCCTCCTGTGATCCCGGTGATCGTCACGGTACCGGCCGGATCCGATTCGGCGATATTGACGATGTTGTCGGCGGTAATGTTGTTGAGGCTGATGGTCGGGTCTACCTGGTAGACCTTGTGTCCCGACTGTCCGGCCGCCACCGAAGGACGGGGGGGGATATCCGGGACCACCGGGTCGAGCAGCACCGCCTCGGCCAGCTCCGCGTGCGGGACCAGGTCTCCCGCGCCGGTGCCGCTGTCCGCGGTGAAGACTTCGATCTCCTGGTCGGTCGGCAGCGCATCGTTCTGGACGGTCACCACTTCGACAGCCCCGTCCTGGGCCGCTTCGAGCCCTTCGCTCGAGACGCGCAGGCTCCCCGCCTTGGCCGGATCGGTGGTCCCGACCATCTTGAAGAGCTCGTCCAGGGTCGCGATGTGGTCACTGCCGTAGTGGGCCTGGGAAAAGGCGCTTCCGGGAGGGTCGACGAAGACCACGGGAGGCGCGGAGCCGCTCAGGGCATCGAGTGCGCCGTTCGGGATCACGACGTAGGTTCCGTCGGAAAAACCGAGCAGCAGGTCGACGTCCGCGACATCGACGGAGACCATCTCGCCCTCGCAGCAGGGGATGACGATGCTCCCATCCGCTGCGACCGTGGCCCGCTCGACATGTTTCTCCTGAACGTCCTGCCCTCTGTTTTCGGAATTGTCTGCCATAACCTACCTCAGCTTTCAGCTTGTCCCGCCCGGCACGCCGCCGGGCGGCCCAATCTCAACGACCGTTGAACCCGCTACGCCTCCTGCTCGCGCACCTGCAGCCCGGGCAAGCTCCCCAGGAGTTTCGACAGCAGCTCGTGCGAGGTCTTGGCGTCCGAGGACCGGTGGTGCATCAGCTCGGCGACTTGCCTGGCCAGCTCGCCGCCACCGTCCTCAACCGCCTGGAACAGCGCCGAGAGCTGCTTGCCCAGCTGCTGCAGCTCGCCCTGGAGGGCCTGGCCGGCCCCCTCGAGCCGTTGCCGGGTCTTCTCGTCGCCTTCGGTCTGGCGCTCTGCCAGCTCGACGATCCGCGCCGCAATCTCCCGGGCGCCGCTGTCGGACTGGCTGACCAGGGAGGCCAGCAGCTGTTCGAGCTTCTCGCTGCCCTCACCCAGCTGCTCCTGAAGCCGGGAGCCGAGCTGCTGCAGATCGCTGCGCACGTTGGAGTTTGCGGCATTGAGCAGCCGGTGCATCTCCTTGGCGTCGGACCCCGCGTGCACCGTCAGTTCGGAGAGCTGGCTGGAAATTTCGCTCCCGGACCGCTCCAGGCTGGAGAAAATCGAGTTCATCTGGCCGTTGAGCTGCTGCAGTTCGGCACTGACGCTTCGGCCGTTCTCGTTCTGAGCCGTCAGGGCCTGCAGCGTCTCTTCCCGCTGGCGCGTGAAGTCGTCGATCACGGTACCGAGGATGCGCTGCTGGTTGCGCACCGATTCCCCCAGGCGCTCTTCGATGTTGAAGGCGTCGAGCCGGTCGATGAGCCGCTTCTGCTCTTCGACCTGGGCGGCGAGAAGTTTGTGGGTCTCCCGGGCCTCGCCGGCCAGGTTGACCGTGAGGTCGGAGAGTTGGCCGGAAACCGCTTGGTTGCGCTGCTCCAGGCCGGTCAGCAGCGTACCGAGCTGACTGCCGAGCTTCTGCAGCTCGGCGCGGAAGCCGTGGTTCGCCTCGGTCTGCTCGGTGAGCGCCCTGAGCATGTCGGCGCGCTGGGTCTTGAAGTCGTCGATCTCGGCCGTCAGCGCCCGCTGGCGGATCCTGGCCGCCTCGGCGAGCCGCTCCTCGATGCGCAACAGCACCGAGGCGGTCAGGTCATTGGCCTGGTCGTAACAGCCGATCGCGGCATCGGGGGTCCGGAAGGTGATGCTCTCGAACGACAGGGCGATCTCGATATGCCGCGCCATCTCCGAGCTCAGCACCGAGAAGATGTCCCCCTGGAAGCGCCGGAGGCCGACCATCATCAGGCCGAGGATGATCGAGCCGAGCAGGCCGAACATCGAGGCCGAGAAGGCGATCGCCATGGAGTTCATCGGGGCCTTCATCTTTTCGATCATGTTGCTGAAGACCACGATCGGGTCCGCGGCGCTCATGTCGAGGTCGGAGAAGCTCCCGATCAGGGCGCCGATGTCGCCCAACGTCGCGAGCAGGCCGATGAAGGTCCCGAGCAGGCCCATCCCGACCAGCAGGCCGGTCAGGTAGGAGGGGAGCGCGTTGCGGCGGTTGAGACGGGAATGGACATTGGCCAGCTCGTGCTCGAGGGCCGCCTGCTCCTGGTGGGAGATCGACCGGTCACAGGACGTCGCGATCATCTGCAGCAGGCAGGCGATGTCGCAGCGGAAGCTGTTGGCCAGCTCGCGCAGCCCCGCGGAGGGGGTCTTGGCGTGGATCGACCGCGAAAATTCGACCAGGGCCCGCGCCTCGCGCATCAGGCGCTTGGCGTTCATCAGGATGATGAGCCCACCGACCAGGATGATCACGAAGATCGTGTAGTTGATCTGCGGGTGGGGGTTGCGATCGAGGGTCGACATGATCTTGTCAAAAAAGACCGTAGCACCGACCAGCAGCATCACGAACGGGAGCGAGACAAACAGATAGTACATCTTCAGGTGTCTAAGCATGGCGTTCTCTCTTTAGTACGTTTGAGTCGACAAACACGTGGGCATTGCGCGCCGCGTCTCCACCAGGGAGACCCTCAGCCGGCACGAAACGCCCCGTCTCGAAATTTCAGTAATGGCGACAGCAGATACGACAGGATGGTCCGCTTCCCGACCGCGATGTCGGCGCTGGCCCCCATCCCGGGCATCAGTGCCCCGGGGAGCTGATCGCGCTCGGCCAGCCCCGAGACATCGACCTCGACATTCACCCGGTAGTAGCGGATCTCCCGTTCACCCTTCAGGGTGTCGGCGCTGACGTCCGTGACACGCCCCTCGAAGGCTCCGTAGGTCGCGTAGTCGTAGGCGCCCACCCGCACCCGGGCCGGCAGCCCCCGGCGCAGATGCGCCCGATCATTGGGGTTGGCCCGGGCCTCGATCACGATGCGCTGGTCGCTCGGGGTGATCTCGAGCAGGACTTCACTCGGTCGCACCACCGCGCCGATGGTCGTCACGTTGAGCTTGTTGATCAGCCCAGCCACCGGGCTCCGGACCACATTCCGCTCCTGGCGGTCGACGCTGCTGTCGAGACCGAGGCTGATGTTCTCCAGCTCCACGCGCACCTCCGTCAGGTCCGCAGAGGCTTCGGCGCGGAACCGGGCCAGCGCTTCCTTCTCCCGCAGCTCGGACTCCTTCAGGGCCGCCTGCAGACGGGGGACGCGGCTGGTCAGCTCGGCGATCTCGGTCTTGAGCTGCTGGAGGCGCATCTGGCTGTCGAGCACCTCGAGGTCCGAGGCCGCGTTGTTCTGGCGCAGATCCTCGATCACCCGGCTTTTCTTCTGCACCAGGACCAGTTCATCCAGAAGGTTCTTCTGCTTCGCCTTGACCTCCGCCAGTTCGTTCATCTTCTGGCGGGTCTGGGCCTGCAGTACCTGAAGTTCCTGGTCGAGCTGCAGGCGCCTGGCCTTCCAGGCCTCCAGTTCGACCGCGATCACGTTCCGGTCGCCGAGCTCCTCGGGAAAGGAGACGTCGTCAGCCCCCTGCACTTCAGCCATCAGGCGGGCCTCTCGACCCCGCAGGGCCTCGAACCGGGACTGCTCCTGCTCCAGGCTGGAACGGGTCTGCACGTCCGAAAGCACCATCAGCGGCTCATCGGCCGCAACCACCTGTCCCTCCTCGACCAGGATCTTTTTGACGATCCCCCCCTCGAGGTGCTGCACGAGCTGTGATTTGCCCGCCGGGATGATCTGTCCCTCGGCGCGGACGATGATATCGACTTCGGTCAGACCGGCCCACACCACCGCGCAGAAGCTGCTGAAGAACATCAGGAGCATGAAGGCCCGCTGCGGGGTCAGGTGCGACTGGATTTTCCGGACACGTTCCACCATGCGCTATCGACGCTCTCCTAACGCGTTCCGACCTTGACCACCGAAGCGTTGCCACCCGACGTGACCTCGACCACGGAGACATCGATGTTGCTGCCGGGGACGTCCATATCGATCAGCAGGTTGCGCACCGCCAGGGCCCGGTAAAAGCCCATGCGCTTCGCCTCGGAGAAACCGGCCGGGACCTCGACGTGAATGACCGCCCCCTTGCTGGCGGCCACCGACTTGAGCTCCCCGATCAGGTGCAGGCGTTCGCTCTCCTTGAACGATACGGCATCGTCCTTGAAGCGTACGACCAGCTCGAATCCCTCGGAACGCGCCTTGTCGAGCCCCTTCTCAGGAGTGGCCAGCGCCGAACTCGCCTCCGAGGCCCGCTGCTCACTCCCCGTGGCACCAGCGCGCACCTGCTTCTCCGCAAGCAGCGCCTTGAGCCGCGCGATTTCCTGCATCAGGGCAACGGTCTCCTGGAGCGGCTCCTTCTGGGCGACCTCCGCAACCGCGGTGGCATCGGCGTTGGCGTCCTGTGGTCCGACCGCGCGCCCCAGCTCGAGGGCGAACATGAAGACCGCGACGATCAGGATCGTCAGCAGAAAAAGCAGATTCAGGATCAGGTTGGTGGTCGCGTCGACATACCCGGGCCAGAAAATTTCCGAGCCGTCGTCGTTGTCTGAATGTCCAGCTGCCATGTCGTATCTCCAGAGTTGAAAAAAATACCGCGTACTGTTTGACTTTCGTTCCGTTCTCGCCGCGGCATTCCGCAGACGGGAGGACGCTCAGCTTCAGGCTACTCCCCTTCAACCGTCCAGGGGGTCCCCTGGGTCAGCCTGACCAGCTGGGTCACGGTCGTCATCTCCTGGACGTGAAGGTTGATCAGTCGGGAGCGCACCTGGTAGCGCTGGTTATACACATCGAGAAGGTCGAGCAGCGACTGGTTTCCCGAGAGCATTCTCTTGGACATCGCCTTGGCCGCGGTGGTGATGGAATCGAGCTCTTCGTAGCCCGAGGCGATCCGCTCCCGGGTCAGAAAAAGGGCCGAGTAGTTGGCCGACAACGCCTGGACCACCCGCCGCTGCTGATCGGCCAGAAGATACTCCAACTCCTTGCGGCGCGCCGTCCGCTCCTTGATCTGGTAGTAGTCTCGCTGCCCGCTGAACAGGTTCCAGTTGAGCACCATCATCAGGCGCCGGTCGCGCTGGGTATCGCGAGAGCCTCCGGCATGGTCGGAATACGTGTCGGTGTACTCCGCGTCGAAACGGGGGAGGAAACGGCTTTTGGCCGCGTACCGGTCGTACTTTTCCGCCTCCAGCTCAGCTTCGAGGGCGGCGATTTCGGGGTTGGTCACCATCGCCACGGCCACGGCCTCCTCGAAGGTGGCGGGAAGAGCCGTCACTCCCACCTCGTTCGGTACCGGCAGCCGGGCCTTTTCCGGCACGAGGTTGGTCAGGCGGACAAAGTCCGAACCTGCGGCGCGATGGGTCGATTCCAGCTCCAGGCGGGACGACAGGATCCCCTCGCTGCGGGCACGGACACGCGCCATATCCGACACGCTGGCGGCGCCGGCGTCCGCGCGCTTTTCGATGTAGGCGAGCAACTCGGCGAGCTCGTTCTCGAGATCGTGGGCGACATCGGCTTCGAGGCGGCTCGAAACCAGCTTCAGATAGGCCTCGACCGTCGCCACGTACGCGTCGCCGTCGCTGATACGGTAACTCTCGGAAACGGCTTTTTCCTTGGAGCGCCGCCGGAAGCAATCGAAATAGTTGGTGAGGTTGAAGATGGGGGCAACGACGGTGAGCGATACGTCAGTACGGGTGTGCTGGCTGGACGGGATCAGCTCTTGGGTCGTCTCATCGACCAGCACGGACGGCTCGGAGAGCTCGCGACCACGGTTGGCCCGGACCGAGACGGAGGGCTTCAGAAGGGCCACGGCCTGTCCCGTCTGGGCCGAAGCCTGCTCGATCCGCGCCTGAGCGGCGAGGCTCTCACGATTGTACTGTCGCCCGGCATCAACCGACTCGAGAAGATTGGCCTCGGCAACCTTGGCCGCAGGCATATCCAACTCGCCCTGGTACTGGGCCAGGATAGCCGCCAGTTGCCCGTCGAGGTCAGCGGCCACGGGAATTTCCGTCACCCCCATCAGCGTGGCGAGAGATGCACTCTCCTCCCCGCCCAGCTCAACCGTTGCCGGGAGTGCTCGTGCAGCGTTTCCGATCGAGGTATCCCCTTCACCGGGCATTCCGCTTCCCTCATCACCCTCAGCTGCCAGCTGTGCGCTATCTGCCTGAGGCGCGGCAAAAACCTGTCCAGTTTGGGCAGTACTAAAACTGACGCAAACCATGACAAGGACACAACACACCCTCCCCCAAATCCTAATCGACACCTAATGAGCTCCTTAACCAATTGAATTCAAGGTCATGACGACATCAACTGGGATTCGTGCGGCGCAGAAAACCCATGTAAATCACTCCAGCCCGGCTAAATGCTGCAAAAACAACGGAAAATCAGCGAACTCATTCCGCGAAAGCGCCAGATCGCCTGTCAAACAACCCAACACATTCCAGGTGGACACCGGGTTTTCACGTGCAACATCACAGGACACCGTAAATCAACAGGCTGAACGTCCGGCAGTTTCACCCCCCGGACGCCAACTTACAAGAAATCCCTCGTCCAGTAGTGCAATCCTCGGGCCAAACCTGACAAAACACCCTTCATTGCTCCCCCTCACCACGGGGCAAGGCTGCCTGATCGCGGGCGGAACCAAAACAAAAAGGCCCCGGCACAATCTATGTGCTGGGGCCATTGTCACTAAACTGGCGCGCCGGGGAAGATTCGAACTCCCGACCTTCTGATCCGTAGTCAGACGCTCTATCCAGCTGAGCTACCGGCGCGCGAAGGATGGATTATTACTACCGTGCAGGGGGCTATGTCAACCCTTTTTTTGTGCCGGAATCTGCCCGGCCAGGCGCAGGGCAAACCGCGAGTGACGGAAGTTGTGCGCCTCGGGATACATCCCGAACAGCCAACCGGAATAGATCTCCTGGCCGTTTTCGCTGACCCGGATCATCACCGCCGGGTTGTCGAGTTTGTTGGAGGCGCTGGTGATCCCCTTGCCGGCCCTCACGAAGGAGGGGAGGAAATAGCGAACCTTGACGGTCAGGCCACTGTCGGGGATGGTGAACTCGCCTCCGACATCGACGATAAACACCCGCTCCCGCCCGTCGGTCAAATCGAGCGCCGCCACCTTGACCGCCTTCCAGCTCTCGGCCACCTCCTGGGGGACCACCACCGGAGTCTCCTGCGGCTTGCCGGCCGGCGCAGGCTGTTCCTCGCGGCTGCAGGCCGTCGAAAGCACCAGAAGCGCCAACAGCAGGAGGAGGGTAATTCGCTTGAAGGATAAACAGGTCATAATTGATGGGCCGTGAAATAAATGGCGGAGAGGGAGGGATTCGAACCCTCGGTACGGGTCTACCCCGTACACTCGCTTAGCAGGCGAGCGCCTTCGACCGACTCGGCCACCTCTCCGTTATGTGTTTTCAGGCTGGGCTGGCGATCCGACGTCGCTGCCCGGGCAGTATCTCTAAATGGCGGAGGAGGTAGGATTCGAACCCACGGAACTTTCGTTCAACGGTTTTCAAGACCGCCGCCTTAAACCACTCGGCCACTCCTCCGTTGTCGCCGTATCAGGGGCTGATCTTTTCCATCCCCCCCATGTAGGGGCGCAGCACCTCGGGAACAATCACGCTGCCGTCCGCCTGCTGGTAGTTCTCGAGAATCGCCACCAGGGTTCGCCCAACGGCCAGCCCCGACCCGTTGAGGGTATGCACCAGCTCCGGCTTGGCCCCTTCTTCCCTGCGGAAGCGAATTCCGGCACGGCGTGCCTGAAAATCCCGGAAGTTGGAGCAGGAGGAGATTTCCCGGTAGGTCGCCTGGGCCGGCAGCCAGACCTCGATATCGAAGGTCCGCGCGGCCGAAAAGCCGATATCCCCTGTGCACAGATCGACCACCCGGTAGGGGAGTCCAAGCAGCTGCAGGACCTTCTCGGCATCTGCGAGCAGCACCTGCAGCTGGGCGTCCGACTCCTCGGGGAGTACGAACTTGACCAGTTCGACCTTGTTGAACTGGTGCTGGCGGATCAGCCCGCGGGTGTCCTTGCCGTAGGATCCGGCCTCCCTGCGGAAGCAGGGGGTATAGGCCGTGTAGGAGAGCGGCAGGCTCCCGGGCGCTAGGATCTCGTCCCGGTGGATATTGGTCACCGGAACTTCCGCCGTAGGGATGAGAAACAGCTCCACGCCCTCGGTCCGAAACAGGTCTTCCTCGAACTTGGGAAGCTGTCCGGTGCCGGTCATGGACGCCCTATTTACCATAAAGGGTGGCAATATTTCAATATATTTGTGCTCGCCGGTGTGCAGGTCGAGCATAAAGTTGATCAGCGCCCGCTCGAGCCGCGCGCCGGCCCCCTTCAGCAGCGAAAAACGTGCCCCGGAGAGCTTGCTGGCGGTCTCGAAATCGAGGATCCCGAGCTTCTCGCCGAGATCCCAGTGCGCCTGCGGGGCGAAGTCGAAGTTCGGGATATCCCCCCAGGTCTTGACCTCGACGTTCTCCTCTTCGCCAGCGCCGACCGGGCAGTCCTCGTGAGGGAGGTTCGGCAGCACCATCAGGCCGTCCGCGAACGCCTGCTCGGTCTCCTTGAGCTCGTCATCGAGCTCCTTGATGCGCGCCGAGACGTCCTTCATCCGCGCGATCTCTCCCTGGACCTGGCTCTTGTCCTTGGTCCGGCCGATCACCGCGGAGACCTGGTTCTTTTCGGCCTTGAGGGCCTCGGCCTCCTGCAGCAGATCGCGACGGCGGCGGTCGAGGGAGGCCAGCAGACTCAGGTCGAACGACTCACCTCGGGTGGAGAGTCGCGCCGCGACCTCGTCGCTCTGTTCACGTAAAAGCTTTGCATCCAGCATGGTTTAGCCTTGTGTCGGGGATAAAAAGGTAGCTATTATTAGCACCTGCCGCCGCCACCGTCAAGCAACCCTGACAGGTCCTTTCGAAGATGTCCCTGATGCGTTTTCTGCTGCTGCTCTGCCTGCTAGCCATCCCCGCCGCGAACGTGTTCGCCGGAGAGTTTACGGTCGTCGCCAGCGGCGACATTCTTCTCGGCGGGAGTGCAGCTCCGGTGCTCGGACGGCGGGGCTACGACTTTGCCTTCGACGCCACCCGCGAGATCCTCCGCAACGCCGACCTGACGGTCGGCAACCTCGAGGCGCCGCTCACCGATTCCCGCGACGAGTTCGGCGACAAGCGCTTCCGTTTCAAGGTCCCCCCGTCAGCCGCCGGGGCGCTGCGCGAAGCCGGCTTCGACGTGCTGACTCTGGCCAACAACCACATGGGGGATTTCGGCCATCAGGGGGTGGTCGACACCGTCACGGCCCTGCACGCGGCCGGGCTCCAGAGCACCGGCGCCGGAAAGGATCTTGCGCAGGCCCGCGAGCCGGCGCTGGTCACCATCGGCACCCAGACCGTTGCCCTGCTCGCCTACTCCAACACCTTCCCCAAGGAATTTTACGCGACCCGCGAACGCCCGGGAACGGCACCCGGCTACCCGAGCTACTTCGTAGCCGACATCAAAAAGGCCCGCGAACGGGCCGACGTGGTGATCGTTTCGTTTCACTGGGGGGGCGAGGCGCTGACTGAGCCAAAGGACTACCAGCAAGACCTCGGCCGCCAGGCGATCGACGCCGGCGCGCAGGTGGTTCTCGGCCACCACCCGCACGTGCTGCAGGGGGTGGAACACTACCGTGGCGGGGTGATCTACTACAGCCTCGGCAACTTCGCCTTCGGTTCCTACAGCAAGACCGCCCAGACCAGCGCCCTGGCACGCATCACCCTGCGTGACGGGGAGGTGAGCAGGGCCGAGGTCCTCCCCTTGAGCGTCGACAACCTCGAGGTCAACTTCCAGCCCCGGCCACTGGCGCAGGGGCCGGCCTACGCCTTCGCCCGCGACTTCACCGAACTCTGCGCGCCGCTCGGCAGCCGCATGGAGCGCCAGCCCGACCTCTTCTGGTCGATACTCCCCGCGGCTAGTCCTCTCCCCTGACCCACCACGACTCGCTCTCCCCCTCGAACCACCAGCGCGACGAATCGGTCATCCAGATCTCCTCGGCCAGGCGTCGCGCCGCTT
>QKBP01000081.1 GCA_003246035.1 Desulfuromonadaceae bacterium
GGTGATCACCCCCATCAGCTTGTTGTGCTCGTTGACGACCGGGACGGCGAGCAGGTTGTACTTCTCGACCACCTTGGCGACCTCTTCCTGGTCGACGTCGGTGCGCACGCTGATCACGTCGGTGATCATCACCTTCTTCAGGGACGTGCCGGGCGGCACCGTCAGCAGTTGGCGGAGCGACAGGACCCCGACCAGGTGGTTGCGCTCGTCGGTGACGTAGACGTAGAAGACCATCTCCACGTCCTCGGCGTCCTGGACTGCGGCGATCGCCTGGCCGACGGTGAGGTTTTCCCGCAGCGAAAAGATCTCGGTCGCCATGATGGCGCCGGCGGTATCCTCGTCGTACTCGAGGAGCTTCTCGATCTCGCTCGAGTCCTCGTCCTGGAGGGTCTCGAGGATCTCCTCGGCGAGCTCCTCGGGGAGCCCGCGGATGATCTCGACGGCGTCGTCCGAGGGCATCTCCTGGAGCACCTCGGT
The DNA here is from genome assembly GCA_003246035.1 of Desulfuromonadaceae bacterium. Next base: position 478 of record QKBP01000081.1, read on the forward strand.
GATGGTCTCCTTCTCGAGCTTCTCGAGGAGCTGGGCGCCGGTGGCCGGGTCGAGCTCGGAGAGGACGTAGGCGGCGGTCTCGGTGTCACCGATCAGGTGGAAAAGGGTCTGCTGTTCCTTGAGGTCGAGGTAGCGGAACAGGTGGGCGATGTCGGCCGGGTGGATCTTGGCGAGCACCTTGGTGAGGTTGGGGAAGGCCCCGCGCCGGACCAGTTTCCTGACGGTTTCGAGCAGAATTTGCAGGCGCTGATCCATGGCGGCACTCCGGGAAACTCGGTAAAAACAAGCGTTTAAAATTAGCACCGCCCCTTCGGGGTGTCAACCGCAAGCGTCCCGGCACAGCAATGCAGGTGCTTGGGCCCGCGGCGTATTCGTGCTATAAAGGGGGCCTTGTTCTGCACCCCATTCCCCATGAACGGATCGATGCACCCATGAGCCGACACAAGAAGAAGCCGACCGGCGCGCCGGCCGAAACCGTCCGCGCGCCCCTCCCCTTCGAACGCCCCTGGGTGATCCGTTCGCTGAACATCGCCCTCTATATCACCAACTTCCTGCTCCTCCACTACCTGCTGGAACGTCTCTCGCCGGGCAAGGGACAGATCCTGCGCCTGGCCATGATCTGGTTCCTCTCCTACCTGCTGACCCGCATCATGATCGAGGTCACCAAGGTGCCGGCACGCGCGTTCCTGACCGTCGGGCTCGGCGCCCTGCTGGTCTTCGTGCTGATCTAGCACCGACCGGAAAACCCTCGGCCGATCAGAACCTTTCAGAATCCTTAATTTTTTTAACCAGAACCGGCTCACGACTTTTTTGATAATGCTTTTCATTTTCCTGTTGACGCCGCGCCCTCCGGCCTGTATTGTCCCTGAAATCGATTTTCAATTCCGCGGCAGCGGAAACCCTTTCAAGGAGAATGTTCGCATGAAGAAGCTGATGGTACTTGCCCTGACGAGCGCTCTGCTGATCCCGGCCCTGGCCCAGGCAGCCAGCCTCGAAGAACTCGAGCGCCGCCTCGACATCGTCACCCAGGAACTCCAGACCCTCAAGAACGAAACGGCCGTAAGCGGCGACAACGACTACTCCTCGACCTTCGGACTCGGTCCGGCCGCCTCGAAGGTCTACAAGCAGAACCGCGGCCTCTCGGTCGGCGGTTACGGCGAAGGTCACTTCAGCAACCTGGTCAGCGACCAGAAAGACGGCGACGACGTGGCCGACATGCTGCGCGCCATCCTCTACGTCGGCTACAAGTTCGACAAGAACATCGTGCTCAACACCGAGATCGAGTTCGAGCACACCAACGAGGTCTCGGTCGAGATGGCCGCCCTCGACTTCCTCCTCAACGACGCCTTCAACGTCCGCACCGGTCTGCTCCTCACCCCGGTCGGCCTGACCAACGAGATGCACGAACCGACCCTGTTCCACGGCAACGACCGCCCCTACGTGGAGCGCGAGGTCATCCCCACCACCTGGCGGGAGATGGGCCTGGGGATCTTCGGTACGCCGGTCGAGGGGCTCGACTACAAGCTCTACGTCATGAACGGCCTGCAGGGCGCCGACTTTACCAGCAAGGGTCTGCGCGGCGGCCGCCAGAAGGGTGCCGAAGCCAAGGCCAATGACTGGGCCGTGGTCGCCAACCTCAACTACGAGCCGCTGCTCGGCCTCAACCTCGGCGGCAGCGCCTACCTCGGCAACAGCGGCCAGAAGGAAGTCCTCGACCTGAGCGGCAACCAGGCCGACATGTTCACCGAGATCTACGAGCTGCACGGCCAGTACAAGGTCGCCGGGCTCGAGCTCAAGGCGCTCGGGACCCAGGTCAGGATCGAGGACAACGAGCTGGTCGGGGCCCCCGAGCAGATCGATGCCTGGTACGGCGAGGCTGCCTACAATATCCTGCCGCTGTTCGGCAGCGACCAGTACCTGGCCCCCTTCTACCGCTACGAGAGCGTCGACTACACCGGCACCGCCGAAGACCTGACCCTCTACACCACCGGCATCAGCTACAAGCCGATCCCCAACGTGGTGCTGAAGGCCGACTACCGCAACTTCGACAAGGAGATTGGCAGCAAGGCCGACGAAGTCAACCTCGGCTTCGGCTACATCTTCTAACCATCCACCTTCGCGGCGGGGAGGACACTCCCCGCCGCCCCGGGGCCATATCATGAACAGGCATCTCGAACTCATCGTCGCCCTCGTGCTGTTCGGGGCGATGATCGCCACGGTCGCCGAGGCGAAGGTCTACCTCGACAAGGAGACCGCTCTCCAGCGCGCCTTCCCCGACGCCGGGGAGATCGAAACCCGCACCCTCTACCTCAGCCCGGACCAGCAGCAGCAGATCGCGCGCGCCAGCGGCGCCCCGGTCGACTCGGCGATCTACACCTTTTACGTCGGGCGCAAGGGGGGACAGGACACGGGCTACGCGGCGATCGAGGCCGCGACGGTGCGCACCCTGCCGGAGACCGTGATGGTCGTGCTCGAGCCCGACGGCCGCGTACGCTTCGTGGAGATCCTGGCGTTCTTCGAACCGGAGGAGTACAAGCCCCCCCAGCGCTGGCTCGAGCAGTTCCCGGGGCGGACCCTGGGCCCGCAGCTGCGCGTCGGCGGCGAGATCCAGGGGATCACCGGGGCGACCCTCTCGGCCCAGGCGATCACCCGTCAGGTCCGCAAGAGCAGCGCCATGCTGCAGCTGCTCCTGGAGGGCGGCTCGTGAAGGTCCTCAGCAACGGTCCGCAGACCTCGCGCCTCCCCCGCACCATCCTGGGGTTCTTCTACCTCTACTTCCTGCTCCACTGGGTCACCGGGGTGGTGATGTTCGCCCGCAAGCTCGGCTTCAGCGCCGCCAGCGTGGCCCGCTACTACCTCGGCGATCCGGAGATCTTCCTCAACCCGCGCAGCTTCGACGGGCTGCTCGAGGTGACCCACTTCCACCTCTTCGCGATGGGCTTCTTTTTCGTGGTCTTCACCCACCTGCTGCTCTACGCCCGGCTGGACCTCGCGGTGCAGAGGCTGCTCTGCTGGGGGCTGGCGCTGAGCCTGTTCGGTGACATCGCCGCGGGCTGGCTGGTGCGCTATGTCTCGGGGGGGTTCGCCTGGTTCAAGCTGGGGTGCTTCTGGGTGGGGCAGGGTCTGTGCCTCGTCCTGCTGATCGGTCTGGTCGCGGGGCTGCTGAAAGCCCGCCAGGAGATGGAGAGCGCCGAGGCGGCCTCTCCCTAGGCTGAACAGAGGCGCCTCGCGCGCGCCTCGGTTATTTAGATTCTACGGGCGCTCCGGGGAGCGGCGGTCTCGCCCCCGGCGTCTGCCCGTCGGCCTTCTTTTTCGCCGAAGGGGGAACGAAGACGAACTCCCACGTGTCGTAGCTGGTGGCCCCCTCGAAGGTCGAATACTCATCGGGGAACCCTT
>QKBP01000059.1 GCA_003246035.1 Desulfuromonadaceae bacterium
GATCGGGGCGCCCTTCATCAGGACGCTGAAGACCACGGTGATGACGGTCATGCTGGTCATCATGCCGAGAGTCCGCATGCTCGCGGAGAGCCCGGAGGCGATGCCGAGAAAGCGGGGCGCGACGCTCCCCATGATGACACTCATGTTGGGGGTGGAGAAGAACGCGAACCCGGTCCCGAGCAGTACCAGGATCAGGTAGATCAAAACCATGGAGGTACCTGCCTGGACGTTAGCCGCCACCATCAGCCCGCCGGCACATAGGGCCATCCCGACCGTTGCCACCCTGGCCGCCGAATGCCGGTCGGCCAGCCGCCCGGCCAGGGGGGTCAGCACGGTCTGGGTGAGCGGCTGGAGAATCAGGACGGTTCCGGCCGCACGCGGCGTCATCCCCTGCACGAGCTGGAGGTAGAGGCTCATGAAGAAGGTGACCCCGAAGGTCGCGGCATAGTTGAAGAGCGCCGCCAGGTTACTGAAGGCGAACACCCGGTTGCCCGTCAGCAGGGCGATATTCAGCAGCGGATAGGTCGAACGCTTTTCGATCCAGACGAAACCGGCCAACCCGGCCGCGGCGAGCACCAGCAGCCCCCACGCCCACATCCCGTGCTCGAGGTTCGAGGCGCCGAGGATCAGGGACAGCACCGAAAGCGAGTAGACCACGCTCCCCGGCCAATCGAACGGTTCGCCGCGAGCCTCGACCCATTCGCCGCGCAGCCGCAGCACCGTGACCAGAAACGTCAGCACCCCCAGCGGTACGCTCAGATAGAAGATCGAGCGCCACCCCCAGTAGGTCACCAGCATGCCGCCGAAAAACGGCCCACAGGAGATCCCGGCATACACACTGGCGATCGCCGCGCCCAGAGCCCGGCCACGCTGTTCGGGGGGGAAAACCGAGACCACGATCGCCATGGTGGTGGCCATGACCATCGAGCCCCCCATCCCCTGCAGAAAGCGCAGGCCGATCAGCGACTCGATCGACCAGGCCTGGGAGAGGAGGCCTCCGGCCAGGGTGAACACGGCCACGCCGTACTGGAACACCCTGCGCCGCCCATGAATGTCTCCGAACCTCCCCATGGCCAGCAGGAAGATCGACGCGGAAACCACGTACGTCGCCTCGACCAGCCCCAGCTGCCGGGCGCTGGCGGAAAAATCGTGTCCGATGGCCGGCAACGCCACGCCGACCGCGGACATCATGAAGGGCATCATGAAATGGGCCACACAGACCACCAACAGAGTGGCCTTGCGGGAAACATGTTCGGGCATCAGGGTGTCCCCGGAGAATAAGATCGAGTGCCGGCGCATGGTAACACGAACGGCCACGCTACGACATATGCGTATGCGCAGCATGATAGGCTGCGTTCCCGGGCCTCTCTGTTAAAATGATGAGGCGTCATAACGACCTGTTGCGATCCATCTCGCCGGAGGGACCCCTTGACCCAGAGCAAACCCGACTGGAAATCTTTCGCCGCCGTCCTGTTTGACCTCGACGGTGTCCTGACCGCGACCGCCAAGATCCATGCCGTCTGCTGGAAGCGGATGTTCGACGCCTACCTGATGCGCTATGCCGAGCAGCACAACTGCTCGTTCCAGCCCTTCGACATCACCAGCGACTACCTCGCCCATGTCGACGGGAAGCTGCGCTACGACGGAGTCCGCAGCTTCCTCGCCTCGCGAGGTATCGAACTCCCGGAAGGGAGCGACGGCGATCCTCCCGAAGCCGAGACCGTCCGCGGGCTGGGGAACCGCAAGGATGCAATGGTCGGTGACGTTCTGGCCCGCGAAGGGGTCGGCGTTTTCGAAGGCTCGATCGAGCTGGTCCACTACCTGAGGGCCGCGGGGGTCAAGACCGCCGTGGTCTCGGCCAGCAAGAACTGCCAGGCGGTGCTGGAAGCGGCGGATATCGTCGAGCTCTTCGATGTCCGGGTCGACGGGGTCGTCGCCGCACGCCTCAAGCTGCCGGGGAAGCCGGCCCCTGACACCTTCCTCGAAGCGGCCAGGGAGCTCGGTGTCGATCCCGCCCTGTGCATCGTCATCGAGGATGCCCTTTCGGGCGTCGAAGCGGGACGGCGCGGGAACTTCGGTCTGGTGATCGGGATCGACCGCCACGGCGAACGGGAGGCGCTGCTCAACCACGGGGCCGATATCGTGGTTACCGACCTCTCGGAACTGCTTCCAGAATGAACCCGACGGAGACCTAGACCTCATGATTCGCCACGAAACCCTCAACCCGCCACTGCACATCTACCCCGTCAACGAGTGGAAGATCATCGAAACCAGCTTCTATCCCCGCTTCCTCGCCCAGACCGAAACCCTCTTCGCGATCGGCAACGGCTACTTCGGCATGCGCGGCAACTTCGAGGAGGGGCGCCCGGTGATCCAGAGTGGCACCTACATCAACGGCTTTCACGAGACCTGGCCGATCGTCTACGGGGAAGACGCCTTCGGCTTCGCCAAGACCGGCCAGACCATGCTCAACGTCACCGACGCCCGCCAGATCAAGCTGTACGTCGACGACGAGCCGTTCGTCCTGCCGACCGCCACGTTGATGCTCTACGAGCGGATCCTCGACATGCAGGCCGGCTGCCTCGAACGCCGGGTGCTGTGGGAGACCCCGGCCGGCAAGCAGGTGCTGATCGAGAGCAAACGCCTGGTCTCCCTGGAACATCGCCACCTCGCGGCCATTTCCTACCAGGTCACGGTCCTCAACGACCGGGCGCCGGTGGTCATCTCCTCCAAGATCCTCGGCCGGCAACCGAACCAGGTCGGTAAGGGGGACCCCCGACAGTCCAAGGGGCTGGACAATCAGGTCCTCGAACCTCAGCTCCACTACGGCAGCGAGCAGCGCCTGCTGATGGCCCACCGCGCCCGCAACAGCGGCATGACCCTGGCCTGTGGCGCCGACCACCGGATCGAGACCGAATGCCCCTACACCTGGTCGGCGAGCTGTGATGAGAACGTCAGCAAGGTCGTCTATTCCATCGAGGCTCAGCCGGGACAACCGATTCAGCTGGTCAAGTTCATCACCTACCACACCTCGCACACCGCGCCGGTTCGTGAGCTGTGCGAGCGGAGTGAGCGCACCCTCGACCGCGCCGTCAGCGAGGGGTTCGACAAAATCGCCGCCGGCCAGCAGGCCTACATGGACGATTTCTGGGCCCGCAGCGATATCCGTATCGATGGCGACCCCGATCAGAGCCATCGCCCTCCCGGGGAACTTCAGCAGGCGATCCGCTGGAACCTGTTCCAGGTCCTGCAAGCCTCGGGGCGCGCTGAAGGAGGGGGGATACCCGCCAAGGGCCTCTCCGGGCAGACCTACGAGGGACACTATTTCTGGGATACCGAGATCTACGTCCTCCCCTTCCTGATCTACACCGCGCCGCGCATCGCCCGGACGATCCTCAAATTTCGCCACTCGATGCTCCCCCAGGCGCGGGAAAGGGCCCAGGCGGTCAACCAGCGGGGCGCCCTGTTCCCCTGGCGGACCATCAACGGCGAGGAAGCCTCCGCCTACTACGCCGCCGGGACGGCCCAGTACCACATCAACGCCGACATCATCTTCGCCCTGCGCAAGTACGTGGAGGTCACCGACGACAAGTCGCTGCTCTACGACGAGGGGGCGGAGATGCTGGTCGAGACCGCGCGAATGTGGGAGGATCTGGGGTTCTACTCGGAGCGCAAGGACGGAAAGTTCTGCATTCACGGCGTCACCGGGCCGGACGAATACAACACCGTGGTCAACAACAACGCCTACACCAACCTGATGGCCCGGGAGAACCTGTGGTTCGCCGCCCAGACCGTTCGCGAACTGTACGATCATTTCCCCGACCTGTTCGCTACCCTCGTCCACCGCACCCAGCTCGAGATGTCGGAAGTCGCGGCCTGGCAGAAAGCGGCCGACAACATGTACATCCCCTTCGACGAAGAGAGCGGCATCCACCCCCAGGACGACGCCTTCGTCGACCGCGAGGTCTGGAACCTCAAGGAGATCCCGCGCAGCAAGTTTCCGCTCTTGCTCTACTACCATCCGCTGGTGATCTATCGTCACCAGGTGATCAAGCAGGCCGACGTGGTGCTGGCGATGTTCCTGCTCGGCCACGACTTCTCCCATGCGCAGAAAAAACGCAACTTCGACTACTACGATCCGCTCACCACCGGCGACTCATCGCTCTCGGCCTGCATCCAGAGCATCGTCGCCAACGAGGTCGGCCACACCGAGGCCGCCATGCGCTATGCCCGCTACGCGGTCCTGATGGACCTGGCCGATGTCGGCGGCAACGTCAAGGACGGCTGCCACATCGCCTCGATGGGTGGGACCTGGATGGTCATGGTCTACGGTTTCGCCGGGCTGCGGGATCACCGCGGCGAGATCAGCTTTACGCCCAACCTCCCCTCCACGATCAATCGACTCTCCTTCCCCCTGCAGATCGGCACCATGCGCCTGCACGTGACGCTGACCCCGAACGAGGTTTCCTACCGCGCCGATGGTCGAGGGACCCTGACCATCAAGCACTGCAACCGCCCGCTGACCCTCAAGCCGGGAGAGTCCATCACGGTCGACCTGGCCGGTGGTCAGTGCCAGCTCAGCGCGCCTGGCGGCTAAAAAAACCCCTTGAATTCCAGACCCATCGGCGTATGATCGCAATCTGACGGTTGGACAAGACCTTTCTGACAGGCCCTGCCCGGCAATTCCGCCGACACCTGGACGCTACGCCCTCGCTGCCGACGGACATCGTTAACTTCGGTCCATCGGGGGTTGCGTATGTCCCACAACCTGCTTGTGCCCAAATCCTGGAGCCTTCTGCGCGGAGGCCTGACCCGCGAACAGCTGTCCCGCGACCTGCTCGCAGGCATCATTGTCGGGATCGTCGCGCTCCCTCTCGCCATCGCCTTCGCCATTGCATCCGGGGTCAACCCCGAACAGGGGCTCTACACCGCGATCGTCGCCGGTTTCCTGATCTCGGCCCTGAGCGGCAGTCGCGTCCAGATCGGCGGACCGACCGGGGCGTTCATCGTCATCGTCTACGGGGTGGTGCAGCGCCACGGCTACGACGGGCTGGTGATCGCCACCCTGCTCGCCGGGGTCATGCTTGTGGCCATGGGCTTCGCCCGCCTCGGCACGCTGATCAAGTTCATCCCCTACCCGGTGACCGTCGGCTTCACCAGCGGCATCGCCCTGATCATCTTCGCCGGTCAGCTGCGTGACCTGCTGGGGCTGCAGATGGATCATGTCCCGGCCGAATTTGTCGAGAAGCTGATGGCCTACAGCCAACATCTCGGCAGCATCTCCCTCCCTGCAACCCTGCTCGGGCTCTTCACCATCTTCACCATTCTCACCTGGCCCAAGGTGACCACGCGCATCCCCGGATCGATCATCGCCCTGGGGGTGACGACCCTGGCGGTTTCCCTGCTGGACCTCCCGGTCGAGACCATCGGCAGCCGCTTCGGCGCGGTGCCGAACAGCCTTCCGGCCCCCCACCTGCCGAGCTGGCCCGGCTGGGAGCGGTTCGGCGAGCTTTTTTCCCCGGCTCTCTCCATCGCTATCCTGGCCGGCATCGAGTCGCTCCTTTCGGCCGTGGTCGCCGACGGCATGACCGGCCAGCGCCATCGCAGCAACATGGAGCTGGTCGCCCAGGGGGTCGCCAACCTGGCCTCCCCCCTGTTCGGCGGGATTCCTGCGACCGGGGCCATCGCCCGCACGGCCACCAATATCAAGAACGGCGGGCAGACCCCTGTCGCCGGCATGGTCCACGCCCTCACGCTGTTGCTGATCCTGGTGTTCTTCGGCCGCTGGGCGGCCCTGATCCCGATGGCGACCCTGTCCGGGATTCTCGTAGTGGTCGCCTGGAACATGAGCGAGTTTCAGCATTTCCGCAAACTCCTCCGGGCTCCACGCGGCGACATCCTGGTTCTGCTGGCAACCTTCGCACTGACGGTCCTGATCGACCTCACGGTCGCGATTCAGGTCGGCATGGTGCTGGCGGCCTTCCTGTTCATGCGCCGCATGGCGGAAACGACCCAGGTCGGTTTCATCACCCGGGAACTCAACGGGGACGACGAAGATGAGGAGCACGACCCTCACAGCCTGACGATTCGCGCGGTTCCCGAGGGCGTCGAGGTCTTCGAGATCAACGGGCCGTTCTTCTTCGGTGCGGCCGACAAGTTCAAGAACTCTCTGCTCGCCATCAACGCTCTCCCCAGGATCCTGATTCTGCGCATGCGCCATGCCCTGACCCTCGACGCGACCGCCCTGCACGCCCTGGAGAGCGTCTTTGAGAAGACCCGACGCAGCGGCACCCTGTTGCTCCTCTCCGGGGTCCATGCCCAGCCGCTGATCACCCTGGAGCACTCCGGGCTTTTGGCCCGTCTCGGTCCCGAGCACGTTTTTGGCAACATCGACGACGCCCTCGGCTTCGCACGTCACCAGCTCGGGCTCCCTCCGGAGCCCCCTCCGACCCCTTTCGTCCCCACGGTCGCCCGGGAGCGCGAGGACGGCTCAACGCTTCACTAACGTAAAAAGCCCCCGGATCCGGGGGCTTTTTCGTACCGTCACATCGCGCTAGAAATCGCGTGGGCCGTGGCCTCGAGATCCCTTCTGCGGCTTGAGCTTTTCGGCCAACTCGCGTTGCTCCGCAGTCAGCAGCTTCAAGGTCTCGCTGCGAACCTGGGCCCGCGAGATGATCAATGCCGTCTTGGTGTCGACCTGCGCAAGGATTTCATTGCGTACGGCCTGCGCGTCGATGGTCTCGGCGTCACACAGCGCTCGAACCCGCTCACGGCTGGCGGCGAGCTGCTCGCGCAGCGGCGCGTTCTCGGTGCGGGCCTTCTCGTGCAGCGCGCGAATCTGCTCCTGCTGGCTATCGCTCAACTCGAGAACAGCCGCCATGCGTTCCAAGTGCCGCTCGGCCCGCTGCTCGACCCGGTCTTCGAAATCCTCCCGGTCGCCCCATCCGCCATGGCCCGGGCCTGCCACGGCTGTGGCGATCATGGCGCCGTTCGTCACCAGTGCCGCCAAAAATGCCCATACCAGAATGCGTGTTCTCATGATCTGTCTCCTTCCTGTGGGTGGATTCGACGCTAGTCATCGATCCTGTTTGTCCCAAGGTATAACGGTCAATCTGGTAAAAATTATGGAAGAAATGGGGAAATGTGCTCGCCCGGAAAGATGAGACTGGCCAGCCGGACAGGTTCGTGTTAATCGGATACCTATGAAGACGCGTTTTGGCATCAAGACCAAGCTGTTTCTGACGATTCTTCTCGCCTCCTGCACGGTGGTGGTGGGAATGCACCTGCTGATGCAGTGGAGCTTCAACCGGGGGTTCCTGCGTTACCTTCACGACCTCGAGCTGCAACGCCTCGAGCAGCTTGTCCCCCACTTCGAGCAGGCCTATACCGATCACGGCAACTGGCACGACCTTCTCGCCGACCGCCGCGAACTGAGGCAGCTCCTGATCGAGGCCCTCCCCCGAAACCGCGAGGAGCCGCCGCCACTTCACGCGATGAGAGACGGTGAGGACCCCGACCATCGCCTCAACCGCTACCTCGCCCGCTTCGAGCGCCGCCTGGTCCTGCTCGGCGCGAACCGGGAGCCGCTTCTGGCTCCTCCCGTTCTGCCGGCCCACCTTGACCTTCTCCCCCTGCACCGGGGGGAACAGGTCATCGGCTATCTCGGCCTGCTCCCCCGGGAGCGCCCTGAGGACCGCCGTCAACTCGACTTTCTGCAGCGCCAGAAGCGCGCCTTTGCCCTGATCTCCTTCCTGATGGCGGCGCTGGCGGCGCTCCTGGCCTTCCCGCTGGCCCATCACCTGGTCAAGCGGATCCGGGGGCTTGCCCGCGGGACCCGGTGCCTCGCCGATGGCGACTTCAGCGTGCGCCTAGCGGCCGATTCCCGAGACGAGCTCGGACAGCTGGCCCGCGACTTCAACCATCTGGCCCTGACCCTGGGAAAAAACGAGCAGCAGCGGCGCGGCTGGGTCGCCGACATCTCCCACGAACTGCGCACCCCCCTGGCGGTGCTGCGCGGCGAAATCGAAGCCCTGCAGGACGGCGTCCGCCCCACCACGCCTGAGGCGCTCCAATCGCTGCACAGCGAAGTGCTGAGGTTGACGCGCCTGGTCGAGGACCTCTACCAGTTGGCGCTCTCCGATGTCGGTGCCCTCGACTACCGCCTCGCCACGTTTGACTTCGGTGCCCTGCTCGCCGAGGTGACCGAGAACCTGGAAACCGCAACCCGACAGCGGGGCCTTGAGCTCAGGGTCGCGATCGAACCGGTCACCTACCCCGTTCACGCCGACGCGGAGCGGGTCCGCCAGCTGCTCGACAACCTGTTCGGAAATGCGCTCAAGTACACCGACCCTCCCGGTGAAATCGTCGTGCGGCTCGCCCGCGACCACGAGAATTTGCTTCTCGACCTCTACGACAGTCCACCGGGTGTCCCGGACGAGGACCTGCCACGCCTCTTCGAGCGCCTCTTCCGGGTCGACCGTTCACGCAACCGCGCCAGCGGAGGAGCCGGACTGGGACTCGCCATCTGCCGCAATATCGTCGAAGGGCATGACGGCACCATCGACCTGCGCCCCTCCCCCCTGGGAGGGCTCCGGATTCAGGTCTCTCTGCCCCTCGCGGAGGAGCGCTCATGACCCCTCTCGTCCTGGTGGTCGAAGACGAGCTGAAACTGGCCGAACTGGTCTGCGACTACCTGACCCAGGCCGGGTACGCCACCCGCCATGTCGTCAACGGCCTGGATGCCGTCCCGGCGGTTCGCGAGCTGCAGCCGGCCCTGGTCCTGCTCGACCTGATGCTCCCCGGCAAGGACGGCATGGAGATCTGCCGCGAGGTTCGAGCCTTCTCCAGCGTGCCGATCATCATGCTCACCGCCCGCGTCGAGGAGATCGACCGCCTCCTCGGCCTCGAACTCGGAGCCGACGACTACATCTGCAAGCCGTTCAGCCCCCGGGAAGTCGTCGCCAGGGTCAAAGCCGTGCTGCGTCGCAGTGCCACCTCCCTGCACCAGTCCGCCATCGACCTGCAGCTCGACCTCGAGCGATACCGCGCCACCCTCGCCGGCCGCGAGCTCTACCTCACCGCCGTCGAGTTCAAGCTCCTCGCCCACCTCGCCGCCTCTCCGGGGAGAATCTTCTCCCGCGGCCAGCTGATGGACCAGATCTACCCCGACCAGCGCATCGTCAGTGACCGCACCATCGACAGCCATATCAAGAAGCTGCGCAGGAAGATCGCTGCCGTCGCTCCCGGTAGCGACCTGGTCCGGTCGGTCTACGGGGTCGGCTACAAGCTCGAGGAGGAATAACCCCCCCCTTGACATTATGGCCCCGGTATTATAGTTTGATATTGAACTATTACCTAATCAGTAATCTTTACTTCGGGCAAGAGAAAGGAAGGTATCATGATCACCGTAAGACCCTCCCAGGAACGTGGTCACAATCGCGAAGACTGGCTCGAGACCCACCATACCTTCTCGTTCCACACCTACTACGATCCCGAGCACATGGGCTATTCCGACCTGCGCGTCATCAACGAAGACACCGTCGCGGCCGATCGCGGCTTCGGCATGCACCCCCACCAGGACATGGAGATTGTTACCCTGGTGACCGAGGGGCAACTGGAACATCAGGATTCCATGGGGAACCGCGACGTGATCGGACCCTACCAGGTGCAGCGCATGACCGCCGGCAAGGGGATCACGCACAGTGAGGTCAATCCCTCCAGCGAGGAGCCGGTCCATCTCTTCCAGATCTGGATCCACCCCGACCGGAGAGGCCTGGAGCCGGGCTACGAGATCAAGAGCTTCGCGCAGGCCCCCGCAAACCACCTGACCCTGCTGGCCTCGCCGGACGGCCGCGACGACTCGGCGGTCCTGCACCAGGACGCGCGGCTCTATCTCGGGCGCTACACCGCCGGCGCCGACGAAGCCCTCTCGCTCGACCCCGGGCGCCATGTCTGGCTGCAGGTCATCCGCGGAGAGCTGACCGTCAACGGGACCCAGCTCGCCACCGGAGACGGCGCGGCCATCTACAAGGAAGAAAAGGTCACGCTGCAGACCCGAAGCGACTGCGAATTTCTTCTCTTCGACCTGCAATAAATAGCGAAGCGGCCTCGGGGATTCTCCCCGGGCCGCTTCCTGTTGACCAAGCCACCGTCGTCGGCCTGCGCCTTACCCTTCACGCGGCGTGGCGAGACAGACGCGATTCTTACCGGCCCGCTTCGCCTCGTACATGGCGTTGTCGGCACATTGCAGCAAAGCCTGATAGGACGTAATTTCGTTGTCCGGGAAAGTCGCCACGCCGATACTGGCGCTCAGTCCGGCCCCGCCCAGTTGGGGGATGGGCAATTGCTGAATCTGCGCAAGCAGTCGCACTGAAAAGTCCTTAGCGCCCTCCCGGTCGGTATTGGGGAGGACGACACCGAACTCTTCCCCGCCGTAGCGCGCCGCAATATCGCTTTTCCGCACCGCGTGCTTGAGCAGCAGGGCTACCTGCTTCAGAACCACGTCGCCGACGAGGTGCCCGAAGCGATCGTTGATCGCCTTGAAATCGTCCATGTCGATGAACAGGCACGCCAGAGGCTGGTCGTAGCGCGCGGCGCGAAAGAACTCCTCCTCCAGGCGCGCGTGAAGATACTGGTGATTGTAGAGTCGCGTCAGGCTGTCCCGGACCGACATGTCCTCGAGCAGCTTCTTGGTATTGCTCATCGCCTCGAACAGGATGGCGTTCTCCAGGGCGTTGCCGACGATATTCGACACGATCTGGCAGAGTTTGTAGACCCGATCCGTGATCGCGTCCACCCCCGAGGCCATGGTCCTGAGGAAGAACGTACCGATCACGTTCTGCTTCTTGACGATCGGGACCACGAAGATCGAGTTGTCCTTCAGGTTCTGAATGTTCTCTTTGACCGGCGCCATCAGCGGATCGTTGGGGGCATCCCGGATCACCACGGGGCGCTGGGTCTTGAGGGCCGTCTCGATCTCCGGATACTTGTGGATGTCGATCGTGATCTCTTCCCCCGGGGCGAGGTCGCTGCTCGCCTTGACCGTCAGGGCCCCGTCATCGTCGATGCTCATGATCGAACAACGCGACACCTCGATCACCTCGAAGATTCTCTCCACGATGATGTAGAGAATCTTCTTCGGGTTCCGCGTTACCGAGACCATTTCCGTCAACTGCAGCAGCATCAGCAGGTCGTCTTTGTGCAGGTCCTGGTAATAACTCTTGGTCCTGAGGTGGGCATCGATGCGGGCCAGCAGTTCGTTGGCGATGATCGGCTTGATGACATAGTCTTCGGCCCCGGAGTGCAGGCCACCGATAATCCCCTCCATATACTCGTAGGAAGAGACCAGGATCAACGGGGTGTATTTGGTCAGGCTTTTGCTCTTGAGGTGGTCACAGATGTCTGAGCAACCGTCCTTTTCCTGCTCGATATCGCAGACAATCAGGTCAAAGGGTTGTTTTTCGGCGAGTTCGAAAGCTTCCGAGATGTTCGCAACGGTGAAAAGGACATACCCCTCGGGGACGATGTCCGCCAAGGCACACCTCAGGTAGAACGACCTGTCGATGAGAAGGATATTTCTTTGCTGATCAACCAGTTCCCCCATGGGCATGGGTATCTCCCCCCGTTCCATTCTCATGATGGGTGATCGGGCGACGTGCTGGGACACCTTGGCTTCCTGCCCGACGAACCTCTCCAAGCATAGCGCCATCATTCGGGATTAACAACGGTGCAAATTCGCAGCGGAACCGTTCGACGGGACAGGAATATCCACCGGAGACGAGCGGCACAGGGGCGGTGGGCCAGCCCGGTGAAAAACGGGGCATGGGCATGCACGAAGTGACGGCGCTGTCCTGCCAAGCACGCGAACGCCCCCGGAGAATGCTCCGGGGGCGTTCAGAACGGCCAGGGGTCACGTTTCCCCCGCTTCAGGCAACTCTTCTTCGACTCCAGCCTCGGTAGTCGGCATATTCAACCCAGACACAGAGCAGCATCCAGAGAATCTGGCTGACCTGGAATCCGGCGGCAAGGTCTCCCTCAGCGAATCGGTACTCGCCGAGAAGACACAGCCCGGCGTAGATGAGCGACGGCAGGAACATCGCCGCCCCACCGGCAACCGCGAAAACGACTATCCACAGCGTCGTGCGTGTCCACATAGCGTCCCTCCTCGGCGTCCCGGTTCGAAAACTTTCCATGGCCCACTCAAAATCCATACATTGCAACAGACGGACCATTAGAAAATTTTGTCGATTAAATCCATCGGAATCCCGGTGCCGCTCTTGCAACAGCCTGGATATACGCTGCTTTTTGGTAATAAAAAATGTGGTTCGGCGAGGGTCGGAGAGGTGAGACGCTGGATCATCGTGTCGTTGAAGGCTCCGTGTCCCGAAATGTGCCGCGTCCTTGGCTGAGTAAATCCGTGACGCGGCTTCGGCGCCAAACTTACGTCACGCCGGCTTGGTCAGAACCAGCAGCTCGAGAACCCCGAAATAGAAGGGTCGCGAGGTCACGACACGAAGGCCGCAGTCCTCGATGAGGGTACGCAGCGCGCTGCGATCGGGGTAGGCGGCCAGGCTCGCGGCGATGTAGGCATGAATCTCGGGGTTGCCGTGCAGCAACAGCCCCCAGAGTCCGCACCAGTTGCGCAGCAGGGCGTACTGGAAGCGTTGTACCCGGGGGCTGGAAGGTTTGGAAAAATCGAGCAGCGCCGCCACCCCCCCGGGTTTGAGGATACGGTGAATCTCCTCGAAGGCCTGACGAAGGTCGGGGGCGTTGCGCACCGCGTAACTGCCGGTCACGATATCGACGCTCGAAGCCGGAGCGGGGGTCGCGGTCATGTCCCCCTGTAGGAAGCGCACACCGGGGAATCGGCTGCGCCTACGCGCCACGGCGAGCATCGGCTCGGTCAGGTCGATGCCGACGATTTCCCCCTCGGGATAGCGTGCGGCGAGCAGGAAAGCGATGTCGCCGGTCCCCGTCGCCAGGTCGACGCAGACCGGCGCAGGGTGGTCGGGGAGCGCTGCCACCAGGGCGCGCTTCCAGGCGCCGTCACGCCCCAGCGACATGGCGCGGGTGGCGAAGTCGTAGCGGCTGGCCGCCTCGCTGAAATGCTGCTCGTTGTAGTCGCGCTTGGCCTCGGGGGCATGCAGGTGATCACGGATCTTGAGATTGAAGCGGGGGCGTTCGCTCATGACTTCCCCTCCCCCCTGGGCTTCCCGGGGAGATAGCACCACATGCTCCCGCCATGAAGCGACTCGAACAGCTCGTCGTAGGCAGCCAGGGCAGCCTCGCGGTTCCCCTCGTCGATCTTCACGGCTTTCTCGGCGAATTCGTGACACCAGCGGCACTCCTCGCAATCCATACCGACGCAGCTGTCGGTCTTGAACCGCTCCATGAAGCCATCGAGGGCGCGGTTGTCGATAGTGACCGGGGCCTGGCCTTCGAGCGGACGGGTCATGCCGCGCAGTTCGGCGAGACGCTTGAGGGGCAGCATGCGCAGCGGGTTGGCGAGCGAGGGACGGAGGATGAAGCGCAGCAGCCAGCCCAGGCCGTGGCGGTAGTAGCTATGATCCTCACGCACCCCCTTGAATCCGTAAGGCTGGATCAGATCGAGCAGGTTGCCGTCGTAGCGGCGCTCGCTGTAGGCCTTGACCCGCACCATCATCATCTCGGTCGGGATATCGCGCTCGGCGATCTTGAACAGGTCGTACCCCAGCGCCTCGTAGATCGGCAGGTCCTCGGGACGGATCCACTCGGAACGGATGTAGTTGACCGGCTCGCGCATCTTCATCTCGGTGCACTTGAGGAAGCACCAGTCGATGAAGAACCCCTTGTTGGCATGCCAGGCCTGGCCGGTATGGGCCAGAGCGTTCATGTGCATCGGCGACATGGCACAGCCGGTGAGGCAGTTGTTGTTGGCCATCAGCTCGAGATCGCAGGAGAGCGACCTGCGGATCTGTTTCAAGGTTTCAAGTTCGCGGTTGACCAGGATCGAGTCGAGCACGATACAGTCGGCGCCCAGCTCCTCCCACATCTGCGCCTTGCGCACCCGGTCGACCCCGCCGAACACCGAGATCCTCACCTTGAGGTGCGGATGGCGCGCCTTGACCAGCTGGAGCATGAACGGGGTCGCGACGGTAACGGCAGCGACGCCGATAGCGCTGACCCAGTCGAGCAAGCGGTTGATCTCCTTCTGCCCCTTGCGGGTGATCTCGCGATTCCCCAGGCACGAGGCGTTGAGCAGATAGTTGAAGACGATCCCCGCGTCGCGGCAGTGGCGCACGTGCTTCTCCAGCTGGCGGCGCGAAACCCGGGCCAACTGGTAGGGGGCCCTCCCCCCGCCGACCGCGTCGCT
>QKBP01000101.1 GCA_003246035.1 Desulfuromonadaceae bacterium
GCGGAGTGGCGACCGGCAGCATGAACGCACAGGAAGCCGCGATCGCCGCCGGAACCACCAGCAGCAGCGGATTCTGACCGAGGCCGATGGCAACCGCCGAGAGGATCGGCATGACCATCGCGCTGGTCGCGGTGTTGGAGGTCAGCTCGGTGAGGAAGATGATCAGGGTCGCCACCGCGATTACCAGCACCAGCACCGGGGCCTGGTCGAGCAGGCTGACCTGGTTGCCGATCCAGTCCGCCAGCTTGGTCTCTTTGAAGCCGGCGGCCATGGCGAGCCCCCCGCCGAACAGGATCAGCACTCCCCAGGGCATCTTCGAGGCCCAGTGCCAGTTCATGACGAACTCGTTACGCTTGAGGTTGAGGGGAATCAAAAAGAGCACCAGCGCCCCGGTCATGGCGATCGCCGCGTCAGTAACCAGTTTCGGATCGGGGAACAGGAAGCCGAGCTGCTTGCGGAAGATCCAGCCCAGTGCGGTCAACAAGAAGACCACGGCGGTCCAGCGTTCACCGCCACACATCGACCCCATCTGCTTGAGCTCGGCGTTGATCAGGGCACGCCCTCCGGGGACCTTCTTGAGTTTGAGGGGGTAAGCCACGCGGGTCAGCCACAGCCAGGTGAGCGGCAGCATTACGAGCACCAGCGGCACCCCGACCTTCATCCAGTCGACGAAGGTGATCTCGTAGCCGTAGGTCTTGTTCAGGTAGCCGGCCAGCACGGTATTGGGAGGGGTGCCGATCAGGGTCGCGATCCCGCCGATCGAGGCTGCGTAGGCGATCCCGAGCATCAGGTTGAGACCGAAATGGAACTTCCCCTGGGAGAAATCGATCTCCTTGTCGAGCCCCTCCTTCTTCCCCTCTTCGACCACGTGGCTAATAATCGCCAGGCCGATCGGCATCATCATCACCGTGGTGGCGGTGTTGGAGACAAACGCGGAGAGCACTGCGGTCGCGGCCATGAAGCCGAATATCAGCCGACTGGGGGAGAACCCGACGATCTTGACGATGTTCATGGCGATGCGGCGGTGGAGGTTCCAGCGCTGCATCGACAGGGCGATGATAAACCCGCCCATGAACAGGAAGATCAGGTGGCTGGCGTACGGAGCGGTTGCGGCCTGGGTCTTCATGATCCCGAGCAGTGGGAACAGGGCGATCGGCAGCAGACTGGTCGCGGGAATCGGAATCGACTCGCACATCCACCAGGTCGCCATCAGCAAGGCCACCGCAGCCATTTTCTGGGCTCCAGGAAGCATACCGGTGGGCGTGGGGGCAAGCAGCATGATGAGGAACAGCACCGGACCGAGAACCAGGCCGACCTTTTGGCGGGTGGTGTATTCACGCGGGTCACCTTCTTCGACGCCGCCGGGCGTGGTCTTGAGACGGCGATTGTGCTCGGCCGGGGCCTCGTCGATTTTATCGGCGAGATCCACATCCTGCTCGACATGGTCTTCACGCAGCTGGACATTTTCCTTCAGGGTCCGGCGTAGCAGAGCGAGGGGGCGGAACAGGACCAGGGCCTTGGCCTCGTCGTGCATGTCCCAGAGTCGGGTCCATACGGCAGTGATCATTATCCTTCTTCCTCCAATCGGATTTGACCGGTGCGGTCGTTCAAAAACGATTTGAAGACATAGCAACAGCGATGCCGAACGTTGTCAGACCCTAGCAGATACGGAAAAAGGCCACCTCTACTTTTCGTGTTTACGGCTTGTTAGACCGCTGTTTTAGACAAAATAATTTCCCAGACAACTCGTGTTTGATCGTCTGCCGATGCGTCGGGCACAAAAAAAGCGGCCAAAATTGGCCGCTTTTTTTCATTATTCACCGGCAACTACTCGGCGCCGTCGTCATCGTCACCGCTCAAACCGTATTTGCCGAGCTTATAGCGCAGGGTTCCGCGGGGGACGCCGAGAAGACGCGCGGTCTTGGCGACGTTGCCACCGGTAATCTGGACGGCACGGCCCACCAGGTCACGTTCGAACTCGCTGACCACCTCCTCCAGATTGATCCCCCCCGGCGGAATTTCGATTACCGGCTTAAGGGACATGCCGCTGGTGTCGCCGAGGATTTCCCGTGGCAGCTGACCCGGTTCGATCACCTCGCGGTTGTGCATGATGCAGATCCGCTCGACCACGTTGCGCAGTTCTCGCACGTTCCCCGGCCAGTGGTAGCGCATCAGCAGATCGAGAGCGTCGCGGGAAATCTCCCGCACGTCTCGACGGAACTCGGTTGCGAAGCGTC
The DNA here is from genome assembly GCA_003246035.1 of Desulfuromonadaceae bacterium. Next base: position 2,238 of record QKBP01000101.1, read on the forward strand.
TCAGGAAATGGTCGAGCAACGCCGGGATGTCTTCCTTGCGTTCCCGAAGCGGCGGGAGATGGATCGGAAATACGTTGAGCCGGTAGTAGAGGTCCTCGCGAAACTCCCGGGCATCGATCGCCTCGCGCAGGTCGCGATTGGTCGCCGCGACGACCCGGACATCGATATCGATATTGCGTGTTCCGCCGAGTCGGCGAATGCGCCGATCTTCGAGTACGCGCAGCAGTTTCACCTGCAGGTTCATGTCCATCTCGCCGATCTCATCGAGGAAGATGGTCCCGGTGTGCGCCTCCTCGAACAACCCGAGCTTGCGGTTGCGGGCATCGGTAAAGGCCCCGCGCTCGTGACCGAACAACTCGGTCTCGAGCAGGTTGAATGGCAGGGTGCCGCAATTGATTTCGACGAAGGGGTTAGCACTTCGATGACTGAGCTTGTGGATGGCCCGGGCGACGAGCTCCTTCCCCGTACCGCTCTCACCGGTGACCAGCACGGTGGCGTTCTCGTGCCGGGCGACTTCCTGAATCTGGCGGTAGACCTCGTGGAGTTGCGGGCTGCTGCCGACCATATCGGTCGAATCGAACAGTCCCTGCCCTCCGCGACGCAGGTGTCGCAGCTCGCGACGCAGACTCTGGGTCTCAAGAGCGAGTTTGACGATCAGGCGGATCGCATCGGCCTTGAACGGTTTCTTGATGTAGTCGTAGGCACCGAGTTTGAGGGCTTCGACGGCGCTCTCGACGGTACCGTAGCCGGTGATGATGATGACCAGAACGTCCGGATCGATCTCGCGCAGCTGGCGCAGCACATCGAGGCCGCTCTGCGAGCCGAGATTGAGGTCGAGCAGGACCATGTCGACCTCTTCCTCGGAAAATATTTTCAGGGCGCTTTCGGCCGTCTCGGTGGAGATGGGCCGGTAGCCATCCTCACCGAGGATCCGTTCAAGGTTTTCGCGAATGAACGCCTCATCATCGACAATCAGTATCCGTTCCATACCTCACCGCTCTCAAATGGGGCTAATTTTCGCCACATCGTATACATTTTTACAGCTGGAAGCAAGCAGGGGTTCCATCGAGAAGACTTGCGGGGTGAATTTTAGCCACCCGCCGGGAGCATCACGCGGAAACGGCTCCCCTCGCCGGGGCGGGAATCGACGCGGATTCGTCCCCCGTGTTCCGAGACGATATTGTGGGTGATGGCCAGACCAAGGCCGCTACCGGCACTCTTGTTGGTGTAGAAGGGCTCGAAGATCAACGGCAGGCGATCAGCGGGGATCCCCTCGCCGCTGTCCGAAAAGGTGATCACGACCTCCTCGCCCTCGGGAGCGGCAGTGACCCTCAGCTCGCCGCCGCTGGGGGTCGCTTCGAGGCCGTTGGCCAGCAGGTTGAGAAAGGCCTGCTTGAGCTTGCCGCTGTCGCCGTTGACCGTGGGGAGCCGCTCGGGAAGGTCCACTTCGAGCCTGACCCCCTCCTTCGCGCACTGTCGGCGGAACAGGGCGAGGATGTCCTGCAGCACTGAAACGATCTGAACCGGACGGAACTCGGTCTGCGACTGCAGCGAGAAATCGAGCAGGCCGGAGATCAATCCCTCGAGGCGCTCGATCTCACCGAGAGCCTGACGGATCAGGGCTCGATCTTCCTGCTGGGTCAACAGCCGGTCGTGCAGTTCGTCCAGGAGCAGATTGACGCCGGTGAGCGGATTGCGCACCTCATGGGCGATCCCCGCGGCCATCCGCCCCAGAGAGGCGAGACGATCCATACGCGCCATCTGTTCGCGCATTTGCACCCGTTCGGTGAGATCCTCGATCGATAGAATATACTGGGCACCGCTGCTGTCGAGAGGGAGAACCGCGAGGCGGAAGGTCTGCGTACGACCGTCACGCGTGACGGTGATGTAGTCGCTCCAGCGCCGCTCCCGCTCCTCCGAGGTTGAATGCGGCAAGGCCGCGAGGAATTCGGGCCACACCTCGAGCAACTCCGACATCGGCACCGGCTCGTCGATCGTCCCGCACCCCAGCAGACGCTGGGCAGGACCGTTGGCATAGGTCACCAGCCCCTCCCGCCCGTAGGTCAGCAGGCCGGTTTCGATATGCTCGACAACCGTCTCCTTGAAATTCCTCTCCCGCAGGATTTCACGCCGGGAGCGCCGCAGCGCCTCAAGGGTCTGGAGCAGTCGGACCCGTCGCGAGTTGAGTTCGTCGGCCATGGCGTTGAACGAATCGGTCAGGTCGCCGATTTCGTCATGGGTGCTGACGGTCACGCGGGTGGAGAGGTTCCCGCGGGTCATTTCGCGCGTCCCGAGTGTCAGGCGCATCAGGGGGCGGGTGATCCCGTGGGAGAGAAGGTAAGCGGCGACGAAAACCATCAGGACCGTCAGGGAGATCAGGACACTGGAGCGGCTGACGAAGCGCGTAATCTCCTGGCGGATCGATTGCGAGGTACTGACCGCCGGGAGGTGAAACTGGCTCAGTTCGGCGCCGATGGTCACCCCGCCAAACACTCCGCTCTCGGCATAGGGGCCACGGGCGAAAAAGATCGGCGCGTAGGCCATGACCTTCTGCGAGCCGCCGACGTTGGTGACGTCGACCACACCGCTGCGTCCCTCCAGAACCTCCCTGGCAACCACGGGATAATTGGGGTGAATAAAGCCGGCTTCGAGAAGATTAAAGGGGATGAAACCGGCCTCGATACGTTCCTCAGGGGTGCTGGGAGTGTAGGCGGGAACCAACCGACCGTCCCGGTCGAGGCCACGGATATCCCAGTACTTAGGATGCGCGATCATCCACCCCTCGTGGTCGAACATGAAGGCGTAGTTACCGCTGGCATAGGAGGGGAAGACCGTGAAATTTCCCTCCTCCGGGGTCAGGTGTTGGGTGAATTCCATCAGGTGACGGTGATCGAGGCTCAGAACCAGCACGCCGGTGCGTCGCCCGCGGGCGTCAAATTGAGGGATTGCGAATCGGATGACCCCCTTGAAGACCTCCCCCTCGACCGCTTCGAGCGGGGATCGCGCGCCCCGGAGCTGCTCGCTCCGGGAGACGTACCAGCCGGTAACCGGACTGATATACAATCCTCCGGGGGGCAGTTTTTTTGCCTCATGGAAGTAGGTTTCGCGACGATACGTGGTCGACCGGGGATCAGAGACATCGCGCAGCACAGCACTGACACGCCCGTCGACCATGCGCAACTGCTCCTGGCCATCGATATCGATGAACGAGGCTTCGGAGTAGAGAGGGCGCAGCTCCCGAACCTCCTGCCAGTCCTGGTTGGCCCCGGAACGGTACCAGACCATGCGACGATGGTGCGCCAGAAAACCCTGCCAGGCATCGACCGTTCGGGGGAGTTGTGCCAGGTCCCAGAGGTCGGACTCGACCTCGCGGAGGAAATCGCTGACCGCACCTGCCACGGTGACTGCCCGTAGGCGCAGGGCCTGGGTCGCCTGCGCGTCAAGCGCCGCGGTGGTATTGCTGGTCAGGTACTGCTCGGCGCGACGCAGGTTTCGAATCGAATCGAAGGTCAGAAACGCAAGCGGAACCAGCGCGAGCGCCAGGAACGCCACCAGTACCTTGAAATGGAGTCGCACACGGAACATGGACGGGATTATATCAGGATGAGCGGACGGGAGGTGGGATTAATTAAACGTGTGGATGATGCCGTTAAGACACGCGAGGGAGGCTAGAGGCTGCGGTGCCTGAAGGCCTCGACAATACGCCGCGAATCGATCGCCAGCGGTAGCAGGCGCTGATGCCGGTCGAGGGCCTCTTCAAGGGATGGAGCGTCGTTGATGATCACATCTTCCTTGGCGAAGAAGGTCTTGGCGATGTGACGACCGTCGTGGCGGAGGAAAACCAGGACCTCGTACTCCTCTTCGCCGACCTTGACAGTCCCCTTGTGTACCAGGTTTTCGCTGTTCATTTACCCTCGCTAACCGAAATCTCTCTGCTAACCCTTCAACTCTCAAGGGAGCAAAGAGCGGGCCAACAATGTATGCAAAACGACCGCCCTGCCGATAAAGCCCTTATTATAAGGCAGTTAACGATCGTGACCAGGAGTGATTTTGATACAGAAGGGAGGATTTGGCAGAGGGGGGTGGGGATGTGGATACGCTAAAAGACTAAGGTCGATCGCTTATTTTCGCCGGGTCACCACGTAATCAGCAAGCTCGAAGAGCGCCTCCTTGGCGACGGAATCGGAGAAGCCGGCAAGGCGGCTCTTGGCGGATATCACCATCTCCTCGGCGCGCTGGCGGGTATGCTCGATCCCCTGATAGCGGTCAATGATCGCACAGACGATATCCAGGTCCTCGCCGCTGAGTTCCTCCAGTTCGACGATGCGAGCGATTTCGGCCCGTTCCTGGTCGGTACAGTAGCGCAAGGCGTGAATCAGCGGCAGGGTCACCTTCCCCTCGTACAGGTCGTGACCACGGTTCTTACCGAACTCGTTCTGATCGGCAACGTAATCGAGGGCGTCGTCCATGAACTGGAAGGCGATTCCAAGATCCATACCGAAGTCGTGCAGCGCACGCTCCTGTTCGGAGGGGAGCCCGCCCAGGATACCGCCGACCTGGCAGGCGGCTGCAATCAGGACCGCCGTCTTGTTGCTGATCACCGTCATGTAGTGTTGCTCTTCGATATCGAGGTCACAGGTGCTGATCAACTGCTGGACCTCACCCTCCGCGAGGCGGGTGGTGGCATCAGAGAGGACCTTGAGAATCGCGAGGTCCCCGTGCTTGACCATCATGGAGAAGGACTGGGCAAACAGGAAGTCGCCGACCAGAACCGAGGCCTCGTTGCCGTAGAGGGTGTTGGCGGAAGCGTTCCCACGACGCAGGTCGGCATTATCCACCACATCGTCGTGAAGCAAGGTGGCGGTGTGAATAAACTCGACAACGCCGGCAAGAGCCGGGGCGGCATCGCCCTGATACCCAGCGATACGGGCTGCGAGCAAAAGCAGCATCGGGCGGACCCGCTTGCCGCCGCTGGAGAGAATATATTCGCCAATTTTTCCGATCAGAGGAGTATCGGAGGAGAGGTTGGCGATGAATTCGCGCTCGACCTGCTGTAGGTCTGATTTGAGAAGCTCTGCCGCTTTTTGCATGGGAAGAATGAGCCCTTTCGAATACCGCGCTATCCTAGAGAATCCTCGCAACACTTGTCAAAGCATTTTTCCTTCAAATTGCGGGTATTTCGAGCCTGAAACCGGCTCCCCGCGGAGGGGAGAATAGCGTCAGGTGCCCGCCGTGGTCCTCGGCAAGGCGCCGGCAGATCGCTAGCCCGAGGCCGGTCCCCTCCCCGCCCGGCTTGGTGGTGAAGAAGGGGTCGAAGATCTTCTCCTGTAACTCGGTGGGGATTCCCGGTCCGCTGTCGAAGACTTCCACGATCCCCATGCCATCCTGGGAGGACACCCGCAAGGTGACGTGGCCGGTACCGGCAAGCGCCTGTGCGGCATTGAGCAGGAGATTGACGAGAATCTGGCGTAGCTGGTCCGGGTCACCGAGCACGGCCGGGGACGAAACGCTCTCGATCTTCAGATCGATGTGCCGGAACAGGGGTTGAGGCCCGAGGGTGTCGACAACGCTCTCCACGAGGGCGTTGAGCCCGACGGGCCGGCGTTCCCCGTCACGATGCCGGGCCAGGTTCAACAACCCTCCGGTAATTCGCTTACAGCGCCGGCATTCATCGACAATCATCAGCACGTCCTCGCGCCGGGGGTCCCCATCGTCCAGATCTTCAAGAAGCAACTCCGCATAGCCGAGGATCACCCCAACGGGGTTGTCGATTTCGTGTGAAATTCCCGCGGCCATCTGGCCGATGGCAGCGAGCCGCTCGTTGCGCAGCAGCTGTTGCTGGACCGTGAGCAGTTCCTCGCGGTTACTTGCGAGGCTGGCCGCCATGGTGTTGAACGCCTCGGCTAGTTCACCCAGTTCATCACCACGAGAAGCCGGGATACGGGTGCCGAGGTCCCCGCCGGCAATCGCCAGGGCCCCCCAGGTCAGCTGCTTCAGGGGACGGGTGATGCCGCGAGCTGCCAAAGCCACCAGCAACAGCGATGCGGCGGCAACCCCGAGGAGCAGCCGGGTGAAACCGGAGCGCATCTGCTCCATACGCCGGTCGACGCTGGCGTAGGAGATCAGGTAGCGCACCGACACCAGGTGCTGACCTGTCGGCCCGAAGGCGGGGACCATTACATCCAGCAATCGTCCGCCGTCTGCGAGAGACAGAATTGTCAGGGTCGGACGCAGCGCGGCGATACGCTGACGGATTTCTCTTTCGTCGTCAGCAACGTCCTCGAGATCGATATAGTCGGGGAAACGTGGCGAGGTAAAGAGGCGCCGCCCGTTGGGTGAGACAATGGAGAATTCGACCAGATCGGGATTGAAGCCGAGAAAATCCTCGACAGAACGGAGATCCCGGTCGTCACCCTGGCTGAAATCGCCCCGGAAGAGTTTCAACAACTCGGGGGTGGCAAAACGCGCGAAAGATAGGCTCTGTTCTCGTAGGTGGTCATCCCACTGGCGTGCCTGGATCTGCTGCAGCACGAGGAAAACAAGCATCAACAGGAGCGTCAGAGTGCCGCCGAGAATCAGAAAAAGCTTTTTGGCCAGACTCAAACGCACAGCCCCTCCTCACAGACCTGATGACGACCTGGGCATCATAATAAATCCCTGAAATTTCGTCAAGTTAACCCTATTTATTACCACTATTGTCACATTTATCTTGACTTTGCCACTTTTCTCACTAGACTAGGCAGGGTTGGCGAGCTTTCATCTTGAATGTTTTGAGGAGGATACATGCAGCAGCCCGCGTACAATTACAACATCGTCCGCAGCTTCGCTATCTGGAGCATCGTCTGGGGGATGGTGGCGGTGCTGGTCGGGGTCATCGTCTCGTTTCAGATGGTCGAACCCGACCTCAACTTTCCGCCCTACCTGACTTTCGGACGCCTGCGCCCGATCCACACCAACGCCGGGATCTACGGCTGGGGTGTCGGGACCATCTTCGCAACCTTCCTGTACATTGTGCAGCGGCTCTGCAAAACGCAGCTGTGGAGCGACAAGCTGGCACGCTTCCAGCTGTGGTTCTTCAATGCGACGATCATCGCCTCGGCGGTCACCCTGCTCCTCGGCTACACCACCAGCAAGGAATACCACGAGATGGAGTGGCCGATCGACGTGATGGTGGTCATCCTCTGGGTAGCGTTCGCCATCAATATCATTATGACCATCGTCAAGCGCAACGAAGAGCAGATGTATATCTCGCTCTGGTATATGCTCGCGGCGATCGTCGGCGTGGCGATCCTCTACCTGACCAACGCGGCCGCGGTTCCGGTGTCGCTGTTCAAGTCCTACTCGGCCTATGCCGGGACCAATGATGCCAACGTCCACTGGTGGTTCGGGCACAACGCGGTGGCGATGGCGCTGACAGCCCCGCCGCTGGCGATGTTCTATTACTTCCTCCCCAAGACCACCGGGGTCCCGATCTTCAGCCACCGGCTGTCGATCATCTCCTTCTGGTCGCTGATCTTCATGTATCTCTGGACCGGTGCCCACCACCTGCTCTGGACCCCGGTTCCCGACTGGGTCCAGACCCTGGCGATGGCCTTCTCGGTGATGCTGATCGCCCCCTCATGGGGCTCGGTCTTCAACGGCTACCTGTCGATGAACGGCCAGTGGCACCAGATGCGCGACAACTACATTGTCAAGTTCCTGATCCTCGGCATCACCTTCTACGGCCTGCAGACCCTGCAGGGCCCGATGCAGTCGATCCGCACATTTTCGGCCTTCATCCACTACACCGACTGGGTCCCGGCGCACATCCACATGGGGACCATGGGCTGGGTCTCAATGATCGCCTTCGCCAGCCTCTACTATCTGCTCCCGCGCCTCTACGGCCGCGAGGTCTACAGCATTCCGCTCGCCAACCTGCACTTCTGGCTGATCCTGATCGGTCAGTTGATCTGGTCGATCTCCCTGTGGGTAGCCGGAGTCCTGCAGGCCGGCATGTGGCACTCGCTCAACGACGACGGCAGCCTCACCTACACTTTCATGGAGACCATGGTCGAGATGTATCCTTACTGGTGGGCGCGCGCCGTCGGCGGCGTCATCTACATGCTCGGGGTGCTGGTCTTCATCTACAACATGATCAAGACGGCGCGTGGTGAGACCCAGGCCACTCCGGCGGCGGCAGAAGGGAGGGCCTGATCATGTGGGAGAAGAAACCGGTACTGTTTCTCGTTCTGGCCACCCTGGCCATTGCCGTCGGCACCATCATCACCATGGTGCTCCCCTTCGCATGGGTCAACACCGAAGGCGACCGCATCGCAACCGTGACCCCCTATGCGCCCATGGAACAGGAAGGGCGAGACATCTACATCCGTGAAGGGTGCAACAACTGCCATACCCAGACCGTGCGCCCGCTGGTCTCGGAGGTTCTGCGCTACGGAGACTACTCCAAGTCGGGCGAGTTCGTCTACGACCGCCCCTTCCTCTGGGGGTCGAAGCGAACCGGCCCCGACCTGGCACGCCTCGGCGGCAAGTACCCGGACGCCTGGCACTACAAGCACATGGATTCGGCGCGCTCCATGGTCCCGAAGAGCAATATGCCCGACTACGCGTGGTTGCGCGACAACAAGCTCGACCCGGAGATGATCCGCCGGAAGATGGATGTGCTGGGCTTCCCCTACGACGAGGCCCAGATCAAGGCTCTCGAAGGGAAGAGCGAAATGGACGCGATGGTCGTCTACCTTCAGAAACTCGGCACGGGCATCGACTGGCGCGGGTCGTCACAGACCACCATCGTCGGCGAACTGAAGAACCCCTTCCCGGGCGATGCAAGCGCGGTCGCAGCCGGCAAGACCCTCTACAAGGAGAACTGTGCCGCCTGCCACGCCGATGACCTGAGCGGTGATATCGGCCCGGAGCTTGTTGACATGGCCGGATGGGCGGAGAACGATCTGTTCGAACTGCTCTACAACGGCGTCCCTGACGGGGGGATGCCCGGCTTCGCGAGCCTCGGCTCGCAGAAAGTCTGGCAGATCGTCAACTTCCTCAGGGAGTCGAACTAGTCGATGGATTGGGGATCAGTCTTTTATCTCGGAACGACCATCGGTCTGTTCGTGATTTTCGTGGTCATCGTGGCGCGCACCTACCGAAGGTCGAAAAGAGACGAGAAAGAGGCCCCGAAGTACCGCATGCTGGATGACGAATGAATCAATGGAGGGAAACACATATGGCGACCTTTGAAGAACAAGACCGGCAAGCAGACGAAAAACACGCCGACGGTATCGTGGAAGACCGAAAACAAACTCCGCCCCCCTATTTTACGATACTCTTCTTCGGACTGATCCTTTGGGGGGTCGCTTTCTGCGCCTATTACCTGCTTTCAGGGTGGAGCTCTGAGGGAGAATTTACCCAGAACATGGCGCGCCATGAACAGACGTATGCTGCACAACCGGCGACCGAGGAGTCAGCCCCGGCAACCGTCGACGCCTCGGCACTCTTCTCAGCGCACTGCGCGGTATGTCATGCCGCCGACGGCAAAGGTGGGATCGGCCCGGACCTGACCGGCAGCTATACGTTCGGTAAGGGGATCACCGAAATCACCGCCAGTATTTCCGAAGGACGGCCCGGCGGCATGCCGGCGTTCGGTTCCCAGCTCAGCAAAGCCGAGATCAAGGCTCTGGCCGAGTACCTGACCACTCTCTAGACACGCTTTCCAGGGGGAGGGTAACCTCCCCCTCGCCTTTCTGCATGCCCGAATGTTCCCATAAGCGCCCTCTCCTCCTCGGCCCCTGGCGACGTCGTTTCCAATGGCTGGTCACCCTGACCATCGTAGGTCTGCCGTGGATTCAGCCTGGCGGAAGGAGTCTTTTACGCATCGACCTCGAGACCCTCAGCCTCCATCTCTTCGGGCAGCTGCTGCGCATCGAGGAGCTCTACCTGCTCCTGTTCTTCAGCCTCCTGCTGGTGCTGCTCTTTCTGCTGGTCACGCTGGTGCTCGGGCGGGTCTGGTGTGGCTGGGCCTGTCCGCAAACAACCCTCAGCGACCTGGCCGAGTGGATGGCGCGGGTGATCGGGGTACAGATGGGTCGCAACAGGCTTTCCGGCCCGCGCTGGCGCAGGCTCCTTGTCCACCTCTGGTACGGCGTGACAGCCCTGCTGGTTGGAGCGAACCTGGTCTGGTATTTCATCGAACCCCAGCGATTCTTCACCGCCCTCGCAACCTGGCAGCTCCACCCGGCAGCGTGGGTCCTGCTGCTGGCCATTGCAATCCCGGTCTACCTCGATCTCGCCCTGGTACGACGACTGATGTGCAGCGATTTCTGCCCCTACGGACGTTTCCAGACCGCACTGGTCGACCCCGGGACCCTGACCCTGGTCCTCACCGACGAGGAGAGACCCCGCTGTATCGAGTGCGGAGCGTGCGTTCGCAGCTGTCCGATGGGGATCGATATCCGCCGGGGCTACCAGATCGAATGCATCAACTGCGGTCGCTGCCTTGATGCCTGCCGAAAGGTGATGAGCGGACGCAATCAGGATGGGCTGATCCACTACCGCTTCGGTTTGGAGCACAGGGGACCGAAAGCCCTGTTGAACCCCCGCACCCTGCTGCTGGCCGGGGCCCTGGCCATCACGACCCTGGTTCTTGGAAGTGCTATCTGGACGCGCAGTGAGGCGTCGCTTAAAATCGCGACCTCTCACACTGCCCCGACACGGATCATCGAAGATGGTCGGCAGGTGACCTTTTTCACGGCCTGGGTCAACAACCGCAGTCAGTCGAGTCGCGTTTTCGAGCTTCATGTCGGCGCACTCACGGACTCCGCCCCGCTTGAACTGAAAGGCCAGATCAAGTCTCTGGAACTGGCTGACGGCAAAAACCGCCGCGTAGAGTTTGCCCTGGTCTCCCCGGCAGTGGTAGAACCGCTCAAGGTGGTCTTCGAATTGCGGGATCGCTCCGGCAAGCGGTATGCCCGCGCCGAAGCGCTGGTTCTCCCGGTCGCCTCAGGAGATGAACATGCACGCTAAGCCCAAAACCTTCCCCCTCTCCATCGCGACCCTGCTCGCGCTCTTCATTGTGTTTCTCGCCTGGTCCGCGCGTCAGGCGACGACCGACGGGGCCCGCATCACTGACCGGGACTACTACAGCAAAGGCCTGCGTTATAACGACAGTCAGGTTGAGCGGAAAGCCGCCATGGCTCTCGGTTGGCAGATCGGGAGCTCTCTGGAGGGGCGAATGCTGACCCTGGTGTTGAGTGACAGCACACGCCAGCCTGTTGCTCACGCGGAGGTCATCCTGACGCTGCTGCTCCCGGGACAACATCGCCAGTTCCCCCTGCGGGAAGTGACGCCAGGAAGTTACCGGATCACGCTTCCTGCTGACCTCGGCGGGGAGGTGCCAGCCCGCTGTTCCATCCAGGCAGGCGGGGCGCGCCTCGAGCGCCAGATGCTCATCAACCTGCCTGCCCCGGGGCGTCCTTGAGCGCCACCCCCTGTCATCACTGCGGACTCCCCGTCCCGCTCGGACTCGATATCTCGATCGTGGCCGGAGGAGAAACCCACTTTTTCTGCTGTCGGGGCTGTGAAGGGGCGTACCGCATCATTACGGGCGCCGGCCTTGACGACTTCTACCGCCGGCGAAACTGGCAGGAGCCAGGGCTCCCGGAAGGCGCTTACACATCCCGTTACGACGAGACCAGCCTCGCCCCCTACGTCGACACCTCTGACGGCAGCACGTCCTTTACCTTTCTGGTCGAAGGGATCCGCTGCGCAACCTGCATCTGGCTCAACGAGCGTATCCTGAACGGCCTCCCGGGCGTCCTCCAGGCACGGCTCAATTACGGTACCCATCGCGCACGGGTCGTCTTCGACCCCGAAAAAACCTCCCCCGGACACCTGTTCGCCGCCGTCACTGAGCTCGGATACACGCCCCGCCCCTATACCCGCAGCAGCCTCGCCGAAAGCCGCAAACGGGAATGGCACGGCCTGCTGATCCGCTTCGGGACGGCCTTCTTTCTCTCCATGCAGCTGATGGGTTACTCTC
>QKBP01000016.1 GCA_003246035.1 Desulfuromonadaceae bacterium
CAGGACCATCTCCGTCCCCTTGCCGGGGGCCGAGTGGATCACCAGGTTCCCCTTGACCCGGTCGATGTTGGCCTTGACCACGTCCATCCCGACGCCGCGACCGGAGACGTCGGTGATGAACTCCCGGGTGGAGAAGCCGGGGCGCAGGATCAGGTAGACCGCCTCCTCGTCGCTCAGGGTGCGGGCCTCTTCGGCGCTGATCACCCGCCGCTCCACTGCCACCTTGCGGATCTGCTCCGGGTCGATGCCGCGACCGTCGTCGCGCAGCACCAGGCGGACGAACCCCCCTTCGTAGCGGGCCGACAGCTCGATCCGTCCGGCCTTCGGCTTCCCCGCCTGGCGCCGCTCCTCCGGCGACTCGATGCCGTGGTCGACGGCGTTGCGCAGCATGTGCAGGAGCATCGGCCGGGCCGCGTCGAGCATCATGCGGTCGAGCTCCACCTCCTCGCCGCTCAGGCTCAGGTCGACATCCTTCTGCTGGTCGCGGGCGAGGTCCCGGGTCATGCGCACCAAGTCGTCGGTGATGGTGGAGAGGGGGAGCATGCGCAGCTCCATCGCCCCGTCGTGCAGCTCGCCGGCCAGGTACCCCAGGTTGAGAACGTCCCGCTCGTAGTCGAGGTGGAGGCGGGTGAAGTCGTCGAGGAGCTCCTTGCAGAGGCGGTAGTTCTCCGCCCGGCGCAGGCGCTGGAGGAAGCCGTCGAGGCGGTTGCGCAGGAGGTTCATCTGCCGCCCCTTCTCCTCGAGCATGCGGCGGACGATGAACATCTCCCCGAGAAGGTTGACCAGCTGGTCGAGGCGGGCGACGCTGGCGCGCACGGTGTCCCGCTCCGCCTTCTCCTCCACCGGCTTGGCCGCCGTGAGCATCGGGTGCTCGGGGAGGACGCCGGTCTGCAGCCCTTCGAGAACGGCGTCGACATTGACCGCGATCTCCCCCCCCGAGTGCGCCTGGGCGATGAGCGCTTCGAGGGCGTCGGTGGCGACCAGGAAGAGATCGGTCAGGGTGGGGGTCAGCTCGCGGCGCCCGTCCTCCACCTCCTTGAGGAGAGTCTCCAGGTCGTGCGCCACCTGTCCGAGAACCCCAAGGTCGAGCATCCGCGCCGACCCCTTGAGGGTGTGGGCGCTGCGCAGCAGGGTGTGCACCCGCTCCGGTGCGAGTCCCTCCTTCTCCATCGCCAGGAACCCCTGGCGCAGGACCTGCAGGTGCTCTTCGGCCTCTCGGGCGAAGATTTCGATGTACTTCCTGGTCTTCACCCTAGGCCTCTTCTTCCACCAGTTCCTTGAGGCGCTCGGCCAGCCCGGTCAGCTCGGCGATCGCCTGCGCCGTCTCCTCGGCGCTCGCCGCCACCTGCGCCGCCACGTCCCGCACCTCGGCGATCGTCTCGGCCATCTGCTCGCTCGCCGTCGTCTGCTGCTCCGTCGAGAGCTTGATCTCACGCGCCGCCCCCGTCGTCTCCTGAACCATGGCGATGATGTTGGTCAGCGCCTCGGAGACCCGCGCCACCCGCGTGCTCGCCGCATCGACCCCCTTGGTCCCCTCCTCGGTCAGCATGATCGTCGAGTTGGTCGCCTTCTGGATCTGCTCGATCAGCCCCTTGATCTGCCCGGTGGCGTCCACCGTCCGCTCCGCCAGCCGCTTCACCTCGCCGGCCACGATGGAGAAGCGCTTGCCCGCCTCCCCGGCCCCGGCCGCCTCGATCGCCGCATTGAGCGACAGCAGGTTGGTCTGGTCGGAGATCTCGTCGATGATGTCGACGATGCCGCCGATCTTCTGCGAATTCTCCCCCAGCTGCAGCATCGCCTCGGCGATCGACTGCACTTGCGCCTTGAGCTGGCCCATGCCGTCGACCGCGCTGCCCACTGCCTGCACGCCGGTGGCACAGGCGCTGCTCGCCTGTTCCGCCTGCGCCTCGACCCGCAGCGCGTTCTCAGCCACCTGCTTTGCGGTCACCGCGATCTCCTCCGAGGTGGTGGTCGCCTCCTGCACCGCCGAGGCCTGCTCGGTGGCCCCCGAGGACTGCTGGGTCGAAATCGCCATGATCTCGTTGGCGCTGGTCGAGAGCTGCTGGATCGCCTCCTTGACACTGACGATCAGGCGCTCGCTCTTGTCGATCTCGCTCTTGAGGTTCTTGACAATCACCTGCGTCATTTTGTTGAAGGTTTCGGCCAACTTGCCGATCTCGTCCCGCGATTCGATCTCGATCGTCTCCTCCAACTTGCCGTCGGCGATCCGCTCCGCCACTTCCGTCACCCGCTTCAATGGGCTGGTAATGCGCGCCACCACCAGGTAGATGGTCAGCGAGGCGACCGCCAGCACCAGCAGCATCGACAGCGCCACCGTGTTGCGCAGGTGGTTGATCGCCTGCTCGGTCTGGCCGATGGAAAAGCCGATGCGGAAGCCGCCCCAGTGTTTCCCCTTGACGTAGACCGGCGCCGAGATGTCCCACATCGTCTCGCCGGTGTCACGCTTGTAGACCTGGCGCAGGATCTTGTTGCCGTCCTTGCCGTCGTACTGGGCGGCCTTGAGGCCCGCTTCGTCGTCGAAGATCCGCTTGGTGCGGTTGCCCAGCTTGTCCTTTTCCGCGTCGCCGGTCAGCGGTTGGGAATACTTGGAGTTGTGCACCGGCAGGTAGCCGTTGCGGTCAACCAGCACGGCGAACACCACCATGCTGTCCTCTTCGACCAGGGTATCTTCTATCCCGAGAATGCGCTGGTCGAGGTACTCGTCGTAGGCTGTATGAAACTTGGGGATCGCCGCCCCGGCCAGCGGCCCCTCGGTGATCTCCTTGTAGGCGGTGTCGAACACCTCCGCCTCGGTCAGCCAGCCGCTGTCGATCGCTTCGGTCAGCACCCGTTCCATCGACTTGGCCCCCATCAGGGCCAGGGTCCGCGCCTTGGTCAGCATCATCTCCTTCAGGACCTTGGCCCGCTGCTCGACCAGCAGTATGGTGAACCCGGCCATGATCACCGTCAGGACGACGATCAGGGAGACAACGATCTTCATCGAAATGCGTTTGCTAATCCAGCTGAACATGGCGAATCCTCTTCACTCTTTGGGATGGTTGCCGTCAATGCTGAAGGTGGCCCGGGGCGATCATTGACCGGCCCGGGTCGCCGTCCTCTTCACCTGTTGCCAGAATCGGCCCGCCTACATGGAGTAGCCGATGCGGAAGGCGCCCCAGTGTCGGCCGTTCAGGCAGACCGGCGCGGAGATGTCCCAGATCTTTTCCCCGGTATCCCGCTCGTAGACCTGAACCAGGACCTCCTTCTTGTTGCGGGCGGCCGCCAGTCCGACCTTGTCGTTGAAGAGCCGCTTGGTGCGGTTCCATTTCCGGTCGGTTTCCGGGTTCCCGGTCAGCGGCCGGCTGTAGCGGCTGTTGTGCGTCGGCACGTAGCCATTGCGGTCGGCCAGCACGGCGAACACCACCTGTGCGTCCTGCAGCAGCTCGTCCTGCAGCCCCGCAATGGTCTCGTCCAGATAGGCATCGTAGCGCGTATGGTACTTCGGCGGGTCGACGCCGGGGATCGGCACGTAGTTCTCGTCGAAGAGGTCCTCAAGGCTCAGGCGGCCCCTGGCCAGTGCCTCGGCCAGGACCTTTTCCATCGCCCGGGCGCCGGCCTGCGCCTTCTCCCGGCCCTTCTCCTGCAGGTCGTCTTCGAGCAGTTCGCGGAGGCTCTCGGCCAGGCCGGTGAGTTCGGCGATCGCCTGCGCCGTCTCTTCGGCACTCGCCGCCACCTGTGTCGCCACGTCCCGCACCTCGGCGATCGTCTCGGCCATCTGCTCGCTCGCCGTCGTCTGCTGCTGTGTCGAGAGCTTGATC
>QKBP01000019.1 GCA_003246035.1 Desulfuromonadaceae bacterium
ACTCATGGTGGACGATTCGGCCTCGGTCAGGCAGATGATGAGTTTCACCCTGACGAACGCGGGATACGAGGTGATCGAGGCCTGTGACGGGCAGGAAGCCTTGGAGAAGTATCCGGAGTCGGGAGCGAACATGCTGATCACCGACCTCAACATGCCCAAAATGGATGGGTACGGGCTGGTCCGCGAGATGCGCCGTGATCCGCGCAACCGTTTCCTGCCGATTATCATGCTGACCACCGAGTCGGACCCTGAAAAGAAGGGGGTCGCGAAGGAACTCGGCGCCAACGGCTGGATCACCAAGCCGTTTCGTCCCGACCAGCTCCTCAAGGTGGTCGGCATGGTCCTCGGCTAAACCAGGAACGGAGTGGCAATGGCCCGCAGGCGACCAGACTCTGTTCATGACCGGTGCCGGCTCCTTTCGGCGCTCGGGAGTGAGCCGCAAACCGACGAGGAGCAGGAGACGTGCGTCTTGTCGTCATCCGGCAATGCCTGCCATCACGTGCTCGACCTGATGCTGGAAAACCTCTGCGAGCCGGTCTTCCTCCAGGATCAGGCGGGGAGGCTGCTGCACGCCAACCAACCCTTTGCCGACCTGTTCCGGAAACCGCTCCACGAGCTGCACGGTATGACCCTCGACCAGCTGCTGGTTGAACAGCCGCTCGAGATCCAGGTGCTCTCCGACGTCATCGACCCCGAGCAACCCGGTGCCCGGCGATGCGACGTGGTGATCAGCCATGCGCCCGGCGAGCTGCGCGAGCTGGTCATCGTCACCCGGCCGCTCGATGGCAACGGTGCGCAGGCCCGCATCCAGATCGGCTCGGTCGCCGATGTGACCGAGGCCCGTCACTCGCAGCGCCTGGTCGAGCAGCTCACCTATATCGACACCCTCACCGGCCTGGCCAACCTGAGACGTTTTGAGGAACGGCTCTCCCAGGCGGTGACGATGCCCGAGCTCGCCGAACGCGGCATGGGGGTGATGTGGCTGGCGCTCGACAAGCTCGAGCTGGTACGGGACAGCCATGGCGAGGCCGCCGCCGAACAGATGATTCGCGCCACCGCCGAAAATCTCGCCGGGACGATCCGTGAGCGGGATCTGATCGCCCACGTCGGTCACGGCCGCTTCGCGGTGATCCTGTTCGCCCGGCACGAGAACCGGGAACTGGCCGTGGCGGCCGACCGGATTCTGCGCATGGTGTCACGTCCTGTCCAGGTCGGCGGGCAGGAGGTTCACTGCAGCGTCCGCGCCGGCATCGCCCTCTTCCCCCAGGACGGCCTGACCCCGCTCGAACTGATCCACGCCGCCCAGACCGCGCTGAATCAGGCCTGCCGTGGCGGGGCGGGGAACTACCGGTTCTACGCCCCCGATATGAACCGTTCGGCCATGGAGCGGCTCGAACTCGAGGCCCGCCTGCGAGGCGCGCTGCTGCGCAAGGAACTGCTGCTCCACTACCAGCCGCAGATCTCTCTTGAGAGCGGGCGGGTCGTGGCCCTCGAGGCGCTGCTGCGCTGGTACTCTCCCGAGTACGGCTGGGTCGAACCGCTGCGCTTCATTCCGCTCGCCGAGGCGAGCGGGATTATCCAGCCGATCGGCAACTGGGTCCTCAAGACGGCCCTTGCCCAGCTGCGGCGCTGGCTCGACGCCGGCATGGCGCCGGTGCGCATGGCGATCAACGTCTCCGCCTCCCAGTTGCTCCACCCGGGGTTCATCGACAGCATCGGAAGGTCCCTGCAGGAAAACGACCTTGCTCCGGAGCTGCTCGAGCTGGAACTGACTGAGTCGACCCTCATGCATCACACCGAGCAGGCGCTCAAGGTGTTCCGCGCTCTCAAGAAGATGGGAGTGCACCTGGCGATCGACGACTTTGGGACCGGGTACTCGTCGCTCGCCTATCTCAAGAGCTTTCCCGTCGACCGCCTCAAGATCGACCGCTCCTTCCTCAAGGGGTTGGCGCACGACAGCAAGGACACCGCCATCATCGAGGCGGTGATCGCCATGGCCCATGGTCTTGGGCTCGAGATCGTCGCCGAAGGTGTCGAAGAGGAGCACCAGTTCCAGTTCCTGATGGGGAGCCGCTGTGACATCGGTCAGGGCTTCCTCTGGAGTCGTCCCCAGCCGGCCGAGAGCTTCCCGGCCTGTGTCGATCGCTTTCATCTCCCCCCTCCCCCCTCCCGCGTCACCGCCCTGAACATCTGAGAGGCCCCTTCCGCCAGGCATATGGGTGTGCCATGCGAGGCGGGGTCACACATCTGACACAACGGCCCCTTCTCTGGCACACTCGCCGGACGAGCACGTGTTATTTTTCAGGTGCAGCTGCGCACAATTCTAATCTTATGTGTCGTTGAAAGATGGCGTGATTTTAGTCGGTTGCGGCAACCCAGATTAACGACAGTACATGGCATAAGCATAAAATTACGAAAAATCATGGATTTAACCGTTCTGGCATGCTTGTTGATTAATTAAGTCGTGTATTCGAAGCAGCACCCGAAATCAGATCGACGGAGGCATGGACCGTGTCACCCGAGTTTAACTCTTAGAAGGCGGATCACCGATCTGCCGCCGTCAAGGAGAATCGATATGGCAATCAAGAATCTGAAGGTAGGGTCCAGACTCGGGCTCGGCTTCGCGATGGTCCTGGCCCTGATGGTCGTGATGACCGTATTCGCCTTCAACGCCCTGCGCGGGGTCGACCGGGCGGCGGAGCAGGTGATCAGCGAGAGCCTCCCCTATACCCTGCTGGCCGACGAGATGGTCGCCGACGTACTCGAGATCCAGCAGCTGCTGACCGACGCATCGCTCACTTTCGAGATGGAGGTCGCCAGGGAGGCGGAAGCCGTCTTCAAGAAATTCGAGGGGGACCTCGATACGTTCCGGACCATGTACCGCGAGGAGAACGACGCCAGTTCGCTGCGCAAGATCGACGAGGTCAACGAGGCTCTCAAGGAGTTCTTTGCGACCGGCCAGCGCATGGTTGCAGCTTACGTCAACGAGGGGCAGGCGGCCGGCAACCGGGTGATGGAGGAATTCGACGCCGACTCCTACCGACTTCAGGAGCTCTTCCTCGCCTTTCAGCAGCAGCAGGTGAGCGAGATCAAGGCCGAGGGGGCCAATATTCTTGTCGCCTCGGCCAGTATGAAGCGGTCGATGATCGTGCTCAGCATCATCGCGATCGTCCTCGGTATTGCCGTGGCCCTGGTCATCACCCGGGGCATCGTGCGTCCCCTCGACAAGGCGGTGAAGGTGGCCGACCGCCTGGCGGTCGGCGATATCTCGATCGACGTCAAGGCCGAGAGCCGCGACGAGGTCGGCATGCTGCTCGCCGCGATGGCGAAAATGGTGCACTCGACCCGCGAGGTGACTGTCGTCGCCAAGGAGGTGGCCGAGGGGAACCTGACCGTTCAGGTCGCTCCCCGCTCCGACAGGGATGAGCTGCTGCTGGCGATCCAGCAGATGGTCGAACAGCTCGCCGAGGTCGCCGGCACGGTGCAGGCGGCGGCCGAGCAGGTCTCGGCCGGGAGCCAGGCTTTGAGCGCCAGCTCCGAGGAGCTCTCGCAGGGGGCGACTGAGCAGGCCGCCTCGGCCGAGGAGGCCTCGAGCTCGATCGAGGAGATGACCGCCAACATCCGCCAGAACGCCGACAACGCCAAGGAGACCGAAAAGATCGCCCTGAAGGGGGCCGCGGACGCCGAGCAGGGCGGCCACGCGGTGCAGAACACCGTGGCGGCGATGAAGCAGATCGCCGACAAGATCATGATCATCGAGGAGATCGCGCGGCAGACCAACCTGCTGGCG
>QKBP01000116.1 GCA_003246035.1 Desulfuromonadaceae bacterium
CCGATTGCATGGATAAATCACCTGTCAGGAGGCAGTGATTTAGAACTTGTAGCCTACGCCGAGATTGCCGCGCCAGGCTTCGCCGTCCTGGTCGCCGTAGACGTAGGGGTCCTTGTCCTCGAACTTCTGCCAGCCCGCCTGGGCCGCCACGAAGAAGGCCGGGGTGAACTGGTAGGTCCCGCCGAGGTTGATGTCGGTCTGCACGTAATGCAGATCGGAGTAGGTGGTGATGATATTCACCGCCGAGACGTCATAGAGGTTCGTCACCACTGGATCGTTGATCTCTCCGGGGGTAACAATCGAGAGCCCCTGCCAGTCAGCCTGAGCATCTGAATAATTGAGGCTCGCATTCAGCTCCAGCTTTTCCGTAGCCTGATAATCTGCACTCAGCGAAAGGGTATTCACATCGGTATTGTACTCGGTCATGTCGCAAGCCGTCCCAAACTGGGACGATACAATCACGCCCGCTCAGCCATCGTACCAGCCCTGGCAGAATTTCGATTCTGCGCGCTGGCCAAGATAATTGTAAAGCAGGGTCAGGTTTAGTTTGTGCGTCGGAGCATACCAGAAAGAGAGAGACGGGCTGAACGTCTGCTCCTCCCAGGTCGACTTCTCCAGCTCGTTCTCTTCGAAGCGGCCACGTACGGCAAGAGTCGAGGAAAACTGCACAGACGGGGACCAGGTCGCCGAGAACTTGGCTTCGTGCACGCTCTCAGGAAGATTAGTCATGTCGGCCTGCCGCAGGTCATAATAATCGGTACCGTAGGTCGGTCCGTTACCGATCAGGTAACCCGGTTGCCACACCGCATCAATGGTGCCTGCGCCATTCGGCTCCTGATCCTTGTCGAAATAGGTCAGACCCGTGTAAGGATCGACATATAGCGACGCATCGGGATTGTGCAGAGGATCGTCAATCTTCTGAAAGGTATATGCCAGTCGTGCCGAAATATCCTTGCCGAAGCGTGTCTTAAGACTGGCGTCCACGGTATGGGTATCCGTCGAACCAAGCTCTTCCTCTTCACGGTCAAGGCTCTCAAAATCGTAGCCCAGACGAAGAGTCGTCTTGCGCGCAAGGCGATAAATGATATCCATCCCCACCGTCGTGGTTTCACCATCAGCGGCTGCGTGTCTCATCTTGTCGGTATAAAAGCTTGGATCGGGCACACCGCCCAGCGAAGCTGTACTCGTGGTGTTCATCGGCGTCAGCGTATAGCTGAAGGGATCACTTTCGATCTCTTCGACTTTCGCATGCAGCTTCAGGGTCAGTCCCTTCATAAGCTTGGCGCTCGCCTTGAGACCATAAGCGTCATACGTCGTAGTCAGCTTGCTCTGGTTCAGGGCAATGCCAGCACTGTCATACTTGTTGCTCTCCACGTCAGCCTTCACGTAACTACCCACCACACTGGCATCCCCAGGTAGATCAACGCGCGCCTTGACAACATGGCTCTGTTTTTCCGACTCGGGGGTACTGTCATAGGGGATAGCCCCGACTTCGTAGTCGTAAAGCAGGCGATTGTCAAAGGTCGAGTTCCCCGGGGTGTACTGGGTATTAGGGTTCGGAGAAAGAGCAGGATCATAAATCCGGGTCGGATCGTCGGCCTTGTTTTCGAACTGACGATCGATGAATTCGTAGTCAACCGTCAGCAAGCCGAATTTACCCGTCGCTCCAAGTTTCAGGTCCTCGGTCTCTTCGTCGACCGTGCGGGCCTGACCGGTAATGTGACAGGAGGTACACTTGCTCATGCCGATCGACTGCTCGATCCCCTCACGGGTCTCGAGACGATGCCCGGCATGAATGGTCACGTTCGGCAGAATCTTGAGGTCGGCTTCGTTCTCGAACTCCTTCCGAACCACGAAAAAGTCCTGGCTGGGGGTGAAATCCTCCCCCAGAAGGCTAGCGCGGCCAATCTGCTGCCAGGCAATCGCTTCCGGAGCATTGTTGATCATGCTCGTGTTGTAATAGGGGAGCGATGGGTTGAAGGCGTATAACTGTCCGCTCGCTCCCAGACCGATATACCCGGTGACATTGTTGGCATCGAGCCAATCGAAGTTCGGCACAGCCCAAAATGATCCAATATTAACCGAGCCGCCGCCTGCATCTAAACCAGTTGCAGTTGTGCGTGCATAGCCCAATCCGTTCAATGTTGACGCGGCAGTGGCCCCAGAGGGAACACCTGCGTTCAAATAGTCAAGGCGATCATGATCGAGCTTGTGAGTAAACTCGCCGTAACTCGACTTGATCATCACCCGACGTGCAACATCGGCCTCGAGTTCATAGCTCTGGCTATCGCTGTCGTAAAATTCCCCCTCCAATCCGAGAGAGAGTTTTTCACTCTCCGCCTCGAGGTTCACCTTGCCGTAGGCCGAGGTATCATCGTCGGGGAGAGTGGTCGAATATTCGTTCACTCGTGACGCGTCGTCCGAGATGTCCACCGTCGCGACCCCCGCTTCAAAGCTGCCATGAACCGCACCTTCGGCGGCCCATACAGCTGCGGGGCTCAGGAGGGTGGCCATCGTCATGACAAGCAGCCACTTTACGTATCTTTGCATTGTCATTCCTCCTTGATTTATGCCTTAGCGGGTAAGACCCGCGCCGCCGTCCGGGAAGCCCTGACCATCACCACTACCTGCACTGATCGATGTCGAAGACTCGGGGACAACCGACGGGGAGGTCTGTGACGGCAGGTCGCTGCCGTGAACCACACTGTGGCAGACGGTACACTTTGTTCCGAAGGCCATCTGCCAGCTATGCTCTCCGAGTTCGTTGGTGATCTGAACCGAAGCACCTGGGGCCGGCGAACCTGCCGTACTCCCTCCCGAGGGGGGGACAGGCACAACCCCAGGAGCAGCTGAGACAGCACCCGTTCCGGCAGTGGGTGTTCCCGCCACCGTTCCGTCAGGGTTATAGGCACTGAAGGCGACATTCGTAGCCGGTACGCTTGCGCCAATGCGCGTCACGTGGAAGTGGCTTTCGTGGCACTGCAGGCACAGGAACGGCTCATTCTGCTGCAGCAGGTTATTAGCCACTGTGCCGTGAGGATCGTGGCAGATATTGCAATCTTCTTCGACCGGGGCATGCTCGAACACGAACGGCCCCTGGTAGCGGGCATGACACTCAAGGCACAGGTCGCGGGCCAACTCGTCCGTCTGCAACTCGCCGTGGGGGTTGTGGCAGTCGGAGCACTGCATCTTCCCTTCCTTGATCGGATGGTGGGAGGGGAAGCTGGCCTTGGCCATCTGCTCCTGGTGGCAGCCGTAGCAGAGCTCGGGATCCTCGGCCTTGAGGTTGGGGCCGACGCCGTCACCGTGGATGGTGTGGCAGTCGCTGCAGGCCAGGTCGGCCAGCGCGTGCTCGCTGTGGGTCCAGTCCATCACGCTGCCGGCGGTGTGGCAGGCGGCGCAGATCGCGGCCGACTGGTCGGCCGTGAGCTTGGCGGGCTGGTTGATTCTGGCGGTGTCGCCATCGCCGTCGACGTGCAGGGAACCTGCCCCGTGACACGACTCGCACCCCTTCTGTGCGCCCATCAGCTCGAAATCGGCCAAACGCCCGTGGACGTTTTTCTCGAGCCCGGCCGCCTTGTCCTCGTGGCAGCCGGCGCAGGTCTCCATCCCCACGTAGTTGGCTCCCTCGATGACCGGCAAGGTCAGCAGCTTTTCGCGAATGGTCCCCGTGGCGCAGGCGCCGAGGAGAACCAGCAGCGGAAGCGTCCTGACCAGCCATTTGCCAGTGTTCTTGCTTCGCATGTCCTCTCCTTTCCTTCTCTCAATGCTCTTTTCCTTAGTCATTCTGGTCAGTTACAAAACATCTCCGTACTTGACGAATGATCTAGGAAAATAAGGGCTCCCTAATCCTAATCGGTCTATACATTAGCGATACTGAATGATAGGATAAAGCGAATGTTTCTGGTGCCCGCATAAGAGATGCTAATAATTTTCTATTAATATATAGGAATTGTTGAATGGAAACGCGCTACCTGCAGACCCTGCTCAAGGCCGCCGAGGCCGGGAGTTTCTCCAAGGCCTCCCAGGAGTTGCACATCACCCAGTCAGCGGCTTCGCAGCGCGTCAAGTTCCTCGAAGACCTGTTCGGACACCAGCTGATCGATCGCAGCGGCCAGCGGCTCAAGCTCACCGAGGCTGGCGAGATCGTGGCGCGTCACGCCCGCGAGATTCTCGAAGCTGAGCGACGCCTGCGTAGCGACATCGAGGTCCTCAGCGGCGAAAAACACATCGCCGTAGGCACCACCCCGACCTTCGGCACCGCCTTCCTCCCCCAGGCCCTGAACCGCTTCATCCTGCAGAACACCGACCTGGCCAACATCCGCTTCAGTTTCGGCACGCCGGAGCAGGCGCTCAAAGGCCTCGAAAACAACGACTACGACCTCGCGGTCCTCGAGCACTGCGACAAAATCGACCTCAAGGGGAAATCGGCGTTCCGTCTCCCCGAGGACGAGCTGGTCTTCATCAGTTCTCCCGACCTCGGCATCCCGGCCGGAGAGATCGACCTCTCCCAGCTGCTCCCGTTCAGGATCTTCGTACGCAAGGAAGGGTGCAGTTCACGCCAGCTGCTGCGCGGCAACCTGACCGACGCGAGCTACAACCTGGACGACTTTGCCGGGGTCGTCACCTCGGACGATTTGCGCCTGACCATCCAGACCGTGATGGCCGGCAGCGGCGTCTCCTTCATGTCGCGCAGCCTCGTGGAGGAACAGCTCACCGCAGGGACATTGCGTGCCCACCGCGTCAAGGGGATGACCCACAGGCGCAGCCGCACGATGGTCGTCAACGTCCACCGCGAGGAGGACGACATCCTCTCCCAGCTGATCGAATGCATCTGCCGGGTCTATCCCCCCGAGCGTCTGGCGGACATCGGCTACGACCCGGACGCCGGTTACGAGTCCCTGCGCTACACCTGAACGAAAAAAGCCTCCCGAGCGGGAGGCTTTCTGGTGACGAGACACGCGAAGGTGAGGAGATCAGTCGTTGCTTCCTCCCCAGACGGGGTCGCTGGCAAACTGGCTGCGCAGACGCTCCTCGGGATTCTGCTCAAAAAACTCCCCCTGTGAAAAATCGAAGCGGTAGGCCTCGCAGTAGCGGCGCAGAACCGCATAGGCGCTGTTGATCGCGCGGATCGTCTCGTCGTCACCGCCGGCACGATGGTCCGGATGGTGAGCACGCACCAGCTCGCGGTGCCGCTGCTTGATCTGCTTCAGCGAGGCACGCTCCCCCAGCCCGAAAACCTCGCAGGCCTTGCGCAGTTCCTTGTACGTCATGGGTCGGCCCCCTTTCTCCGCTTGAGTCTGCCACACCTTGCCGGCAAAGCAAACCGACCGGAGGCTCATACCATATTTGATAATTATTCCCTTGACTCTCTTTCGCAAAGTGCTACATTTCGCATTGTGACCCGCAACAGAAAAGGTGCTGCCCATGGAAGATCTCTGGAAAGTCCGATCCCTCGACTGGCGACTCCCCGACATGGCCGACAAGGCGGAATACCAACGCCTGATCAAGCGCTTCCACGACGAGGAAGTCGTCACCCACATGCGCGATCTGCTCTACTCCGACAAGGAAGACCCCCCGCCCAAATAACCGCCCAAACTCTCCGACGCTACCCCCTTGCCGCGCTCCACCGGTTGTGCTATTAACCTGAGTTTCAGGAAGTCAAACTTCCGCGATCCCGGCGTAACGAGGCGAGGCACCATGGAGATCACGATCTTACCCCTGACGGACCCCAAAGCTCCGATCAGCGACGAGACGAAACTGCAGTTCGGCAGACAGTTCACCGACCGCATGTTCGTCATGGAATACACCACCGGCACGGGGTGGCACGACGCCCGCATCCAGCCTTACGCCCCCTTCACCCTCGACCCGGCGGCGATGGTATTCCACTACTCCCAGGAGATCTTCGAGGGGCTCAAGGCCTTTCGGCGTCCCGATGGCAGTGTCGCCCTGTTCCGCCCGGCCGACAACGTGGCGCGCTTCAACCGCAGCGCGCGACGCATGTGCATGCCGGAGGTCGACGAGGCCTTCTTCCTCGACGCTCTGCGCCAGCTGATCCGGCTCGAGTCGGCCTGGGTCCCCAAGAGCGAGGGGACCAGCCTGTACATCCGCCCGACCATGATCGCCACCGAGCCGATGCTCGGGGTGCGCCCGGCCGATCAGTACCTGTGCTACATCATCCTCTCCCCGGTCGGCGCCTACTACAAGGGGGGGATCGCCCCGGTCAAGATCTGGATCTCCGACTTCTACGTCCGTGCGGCCGAAGGCGGCACCGGAGAGGCCAAGACCGGCGGCAACTATGCCGCCAGCCTCTCCGCTTCACGCGAAGCCGCGGCGCAGGGGTACGACCAGGTGTTGTGGCTCGACGCCAAGGAGAAGCGCTACATCGAGGAAGTCGGGAGCATGAACATGATGTTCGTGGTCGACGGCAGGATCGTCACCTCGCCGCTCAAGGGGACGGTGCTCGATGGCATCACCCGCCGCTCGGTTCTGACCCTCGCACGGGAGATGGGCCTCGACGTCGAGGAACGGGCCCTGACGGTCGACGAGGTGCTCGACGGCGTCGAGAGCGGCCGCATCTCGGAGGCCTTCGGCACCGGCACCGCGGTGGTCATTTCGCCGGTGGCCCAGTTCACCTACAAGGGGAGAACTGTGATGCTCAACGGCGGACAGACCGGGAAAATCACCCAGCAGCTCTACGACGCCCTGACCGGCATCCAGTACGGCAGGCGCGATGACCCGCACGGCTGGGTCGAGACCCTCTAGCCCCAGGATAGTCCCAGCAAAAAGCCCCCGCGATATCTCGCGGGGGCTTTTTTGTGCCATTCTTCTCCGGCCTGTCACCAGGCACCTCGTTGCACGTCACTCTTCGTCGCGCTGCCTTCTCTTGTCCGTCATCACGCGCTTGACCATCCGACCGAAGTTGCGCTCCTGACGACGTTTCTCCACCAGGGTCTGGGCCAGGCGTGCCTGCTCGTCCCGCAGCTTGAGGTAGTTCGCAAGGCGTCGCTCGTCGAGTTCCCCCCGCTCGGCGGCGGCGAGAATCGCGCACCCCGCCTCCCCCTGGTGACGGCAGTCACTGAAACGGCACTGCAGGGCGAGCTCCTCGAGGTCTTCGAACAGGGTGGCGACCCCTTCATCGCAGTCGCTCAGCTGCAGTTCGCGCATCCCCGGGCTGTCGAGCAGCAGCCCCCCCTCGGGGAGGAGGTGCAGGCTGCGACCGGTCGTGGTATGGCGCCCCTTGTCATCCCCGGCCCGGATCTCTCCCGTGAGCTGAACCTCCTGCCGGCACAGGGAATTGACCAGCGTCGACTTGCCAACCCCCGACGACCCGACCAGGGCCGCGGTCTGCCCGCGCTGAAGCCATGGCTTCAACGCCACGACCGCATCGGGCTGGCGCGCGTCGAGCGCCACAACCTCGAGGCCGGGGCGCAAGGTGCGGGCCTGCGCCACGTAGCTCGCGGGCCCGTCGCACAGGTCGGTCTTGGTCAGCACCAGTACCGGCTCCACGCCGGCGTTCAAGGCCAACGCCAGGTAACGCTCGATGCGGGAAAGGTTGAAATCCTGGTTGCACGAGGTCACCACGAACAGCGTATCGACATTCGCGGCCATCAGTTGCACCCGGGTCTCGCGCCCGGAGGCCATGCGCCTGAACAGGCTCTTGCGCGCGAGGATCCGCAGGGGGTCACCGCTCTCACGGTCGAGCAGCAGCCAGTCACCGACGGTGGGGAGTTCCTCCACGTCAAACCGCTGCCACGCCGGCGGCATCGCCGCCTGGCGTGCGCCGTCTTCCCCGACGATGTCGAGCAGGTGACGGCTGAGGGAGAAGACCCGAGCCGGGCGCGTCACGGTGAGTTCCGCGAGCTCCAGCTGTTGCTGGAAGAAATGGCTCCAGCCGAGTTCGTCGAGTCGCGGTAAGGGATCGGGCATCGTTTCCTCGCATCAGCGCGTGTTTGCGGTACCATAACCACGCGCTGCGAGGCTGTCAATCTCCCGAACCGACCCGGTAGCGAATCGAATAGCGGAAACCCTGCGGATCGAGCCAGTCGAGGGTGCGTCCGTCGACCTGGGCGAAGGGGTACATCAGGTAATTGACCGGCTCGCCGAGCTGCGCCGGGCTGAGCTGCAGGTCGCGCCCTTCCCCGAGCTTCACCCGGTAGGGATCGAGCCCTCCCCAGAAGTATTCCCGCAGTTCCGCGGTACGCGGCGCGTCGAGTTCCAGCCCTTCCTTGAGCATCAGCTTGCGCACGTCGGCCGGGTCGATGGCCACCCAGCCGTAGCCCGGGAGAAAGAACTCCGCCCAGCAGTGTTGCCAGGTGGTGACCTCCTGTCCATCCTCTTTCCCCAGGCGAATGCCGAACACCTCGCGGGTCGGAACTCCGGCAGCACGGGCCAGGGCGACGAAGACCGAGCTGATGTCGGCACACTTTCCACCCGGCTTGTCGAGGAAGGTACAGACATCCCCCTTGCCGCAGCCACGCGTCTCCGGGTCACGGTAGGTGTTCTCGACGGTCCAGTCGTAGACGGCGCGGGCCTTTTCGAGTACGCTCTGTTTGCCGGCGGTAATCGTGCGCGCGAGCTCGCCGACCGGACCATCGAGCGGGCCGAGGCTGGTGGGCGCCAGGTAGAGGGCGTAGTCGGACGGGTTCCAGGCCGGCTCTTCGCGCGGCAGGGAACGCTGGGCGACCTCGCGCCGCGTAACCTCGTAGGACAGCTCGAGCGTCCGCTGCTTCTTCCCGGCGGCCCAGACGACGTGCAGCATCGGCGTACGATGAACCCGGTCGACGTAAACCGCCGCCTGATCGTAATTGCCCTGGTAACGCATCTCGCTGATCAGCTGATCGGCGTCACTCAGAGGATACGGGATCCACAGATGGGCTTCTTTGCCGGGGTTATGGGCGGAGAGATCGAAACTCCAGGCGAGGGTTCCTGAGGCTTCGGAGGCCAGGGCGATCCCGCCTCCCAAACTTCCGAGCAGCAACAGTGATACAAGTACGGTTCTAATCATCTTCAACCTCGATTGTGTGGATTAAAAACAGGGACTCTATAGTTATCCCCCTCCACGGTCAAACATGAAATATCGATCCAATCTATAACCTGCATCACATATCCCGATCTAACCGCGAAAGGATTGCCATGAACATACTCGTCATCCTGCTTCTGGCCATCGTCGCCGGGGGCCTGACGGCAGTACAGGGTGCCTTCAATGCCAACCTGGGGAAGCTGCTCAGCCACCCGCTCCAGGCGACGCTGATCTCGTTCGGCGTCGGCACGCTCGGAACGCTTGCGACCATCACCCTGACGGGTGCGGGCCTCCCGGCGGCCGGTCGACTCTCCGTGATCCCCCCGTATCTGTTTCTCGGTGGACTTTTCGGCGCCCTGTTCATCACCGCGACCATCCTCTTCATCCCCAAAATCGGCGTGGCGAGCATGCTCGTGGCAGCGCTGCTCGGCCAGATGCTCGTCTCGCTCGTGCTCGATCATTACGGACTGTTCGGCCTGCCGGTTCATCCCGCCACCCTGCATCGGTTCGCCGGAGTCGTTCTGGTGCTTCTCGGCCTTTATCTGCTCAGCGCACCGGCAGCCAACTGACTTGACCACCTACGGCAGACGCAGTACTTTCGCCAGGTATTGCAGGCGCACCCTGGAGAGCCAGTGAGAGACTCGCTGAGCAGCGGGCTGATCGGGGGAGAGCGAACCGGAACCCCCTTGCTGAGTGGGCTGATGAGGCAACCCTACGTCACCCTTGCCGGTGTGGCCGAATGGATCCCGGGTTGTCACCCCGGCGATACCGGCATCGGCTCGACACGACCCTTCACCAATGCGCGGCCTGGCCAACCGGCCGCTTCCCTTTGAGGACCGCCATGCCACGACCGCTAGTCATCACCCTGCTCCTCCTCGTGCTCTGCGCCGCCCCGCTGCAGGCGGAGCTGGCGATTGACAACGCCGCCCACCGCACCCTCGAGGCACAGGGGATGTCGTGGCTGCAACATACCCGCGCTCTCCATCCCGACGCGATCGCCCCGTTCACAAGTGACGGCTGCAGCGGCGGCCTGTCTGCCGGCTGGGAACTGCTGGCGGAGAGCTCGGAACCGTTTCGCGAGCGCTACGGTGACCACCCCCCCTGGGAGGCCTGCTGCGTCGACCACGACCGCCTCTACTGGCTGGGAGAGACCGAACACGGCTACGACCTGCGCCACGGCGCTGACCAGGACCTCCGGGACTGTGTTCGTGAGACCGGCGAACTGCAGGCCGATGAGTTGGCGGAGACGCTCGGCAAACAGCCGGAGGAGATCCGCCGGCTCTTCAACCAGGCGGCCGAACTGATGTACGTGGCGGTTCGCCTCGGCGGCGGCCCCTGCACCGGGATGCCCTGGCGCTGGGGGTACGGCTGGCCGCAGTGCCGCCTCCCCGTTCCCGCGAGCCGGGACTGACACTGCGATGCCCGCACCGACCCGGATCAACCGCCCCGTCCTCTGGCTGCTGCTCGGTTCGCTCTGCATCAGCTTCGCGCCGATCTTTATCCGCCTCGCGGAGGTCCCGCCCGACAGCGCCGGTTTTTATCGCATGCTGTTTGCCGCACTCTCCTTGGCGCTGCTGCTCCGGATCCGCGGCGAACGCCTCTCCCTGCAGCGGACGACCCTGGCGCTGCTGATCCTCAGCGCCGTCCTTCTGAGCCTCGACTTCATGTGCTGGCATCGCAGCATCCACGCCATCGGTCCCGGGCTGTCGACCCTGCTCGCCAACTTTCAGGTCTTCTTCACAGCTCTGCTGGCGTGGGTCCTGTTCCGCGAGCGCCCCTCCTTATCGTTCGCGGTGGCGATCGTGATCGCCCTGGGCGGGATGTCCCTGATCACCGGCATCGACCTGCTGGGCCTCGAAAGCCCCTACCGGCTCGGCATCCTGCTCGCCCTCGCCACGGCCCTGTTCTACTCCGGCTACATCCTGTGCATGAAAGGCGCGCTGAACCGCCAGTCGGTCAGCGGCGTGGCCACGATGCTGGTGGTGGCCCTGACCAGTACGGTATTTCTCGGCCTGGTCAGCCTGGTCGGCGGGGCTTCGTTCGCGATCCCCGACACCCGCAGCCTGCTGGCTCTGGCCGGCGCCGGGCTCGTCTGTACCACCCTCGGATGGTCGCTGATCTCGACGGCGCTGGGCACGACGAGCGCGACCATCACCGGGCTGTTCCTCCTGCTGCAGCCCGCGCTCGCCTTCGTCTGGGACGTGCTGTTCTTCGCCCGGCCGACCGGCGGCCATGAAGTCGCGGGCGTCCTGCTGATCCTCTCGGCGATCTATCTCGGCTCCCTGAAACCGCGTCGTTAACCCCTCGCAGGCCCGGCGCACCCGACCACGACTGGACTCGAAATAGTCATTGACGAGAAAAACAGCTCTGGTAGCTTATAGGAGCCAAACAAACCTCTGCCCCTATGGAGATTGCCGATGCCGACTCGATGTCTCGCACCTCTAGCCGTTCTCGTGTTCTTTCTTGCCGGTTGCGCCACCATGACCCAGCAGGAGATGCATTCGACCCCGGGAGGGTCCTCACCGGTTGTCAGCGCTACGCTTCAAGCGCCCGGCTCAGACAATCCGGCCGGCCTAAAGCGCAAGGTGGCGATCGGGCGCTTCAGCAACGAAACCCGTTACGGTCAGAGCTTTTTCGTCGACGAGCAGAACGACCGGATCGGGAAGCAGGCGATGGACATCCTCTCCACGAAGCTCTTCGAGACCGGCAGGTTCATCATGCTGGAACGCGCCGATCTCGACAAGATCGCGAAGGAACTCGACATGCAGGGGACCGGCTCCCTGCGCAACGCCGCCGACTACCTGATCCTCGGCTCGATTACCGAATTCGGGCGCAAGGAAGTCAGCGACGTCGGGATCTTCAGCCGGGTCAAAAAACAGGAGGCCTTTGCCAAGGTCCACATCCGGATCGTCGACGTCAGCACGGGCCAGATCATCTACTCCGAGGAAGGGAAGGGGACCGTTTACAGCGAAGCGGGGACGGTGTTCGGCGTCGGAAGCCGAAGCGGCTACGACAGCCAGCTCAACGACCAGGTCATCGAGGCCGCCATCTCCGACCTGGCCTCCAACATCATCGAGAACATGCTCGACAAGCCCTGGCGCGGCTACATCCTGGGGTACGAGGACGGCTACCTGATCACGTCGGGCGGCAAGAGCCAGAACCTCAAGACGGGAGACCTGTTCGACGTCGTCAAGGAGGGAAAGAAGGTCAAGAACCCCCAGACCAACACCACGGTCACCTTGCCCGGCAAGACCGTCGCGACGATCGAAATCGTCCAGACTCTTGGCGACACCGTGGATGCCGAAGTCTCCCTGGCCTCTGTCACGGGGGGGGATCTCGCCCCCTACATCGCCAGCAAGAACTTCTCCACCCTCTACATGCAGCCCCATAAGGAGGACAAGTGATGCGACTTCCGACGATCTTGACGATACTGGCCGTGCTGCTGGTTTCCGGATGCGGGTACAAATCCGGCGTGACCAATCCGGAGCAGAGGGCCTATCTGTACTTTACCGGCGACACCACGAACATTTCCGTCTCGGTCGATCACGGTGAGCACTTCACGGTTCTCCCCGGACGGGACCACCAATACGCCATCCCTCCCGGGAAACACACCGTTCGCGTGTTTCGCGGCGGCGAACTCGTCAGCGAACGTGAGGTTTATGTCGGTGACGGGATTGCCAAAGAGATCGGGGTCAACTGATGACACCGCTGCGTCTGATGTTCGTTCTTGCCGCGCTGGGGGGACTCGTCGTGACGGGCTGTGCGCCAACCGCCCCTTCCCTCTACAACTTCGACACGTACAGCGAAAGCTACTACGCCTTCAAGAAGAACCTGAGCGAGGAGTCGGCTTTGCAGATGCAGAAGTCGATTGAAGACGCGATCGAGAAAAAGCAGGAAAGCCGCTCCGGGCGCGTCCCGCCCGGGATGTACGCCAACCTCGGCTATCTCTACCTCAAGTCCGGAAACGCCAAGGAAGCGCTCGCAAACTTCGAACGGGAAAAAGCGACCTACCCGGAGTCGGCGCACTTCATGGACCGGGTTATCCGGAAAGTTGAGCTTGCGGAAGGGAGCGAGAAATGAAACGGCTGTACGCGTACGCCCTCATCCCTGCATTGCTGCTCGGTTTGACGCTGGCTGGCTGCGCCATCCCGCAGAAGGTGACCAAAGGGGAAGAATTCCCGCTCATGTACCAGGAGGCTCCGCGCTCGATCGTCATCCTCCCCCCCATGAACGAGACGACCGCCGCGGAAGCCAAGGATTACTACATGACCACCATCGAGCAGCCTTTTGCCCAGGTGGGGTACTATGTCTTTCCGGTCGAGATGGTCAGCGACATCATGAAGCAGGAAGGGGTCTACGACACCGAACTGCTCTACGACCTCCCCCTCGCCAAGTTCTACGAGTATTTCGGCGCCGATGCCGTGCTGTTTTCCCACATCAAAAAATGGGACGTCAGCTACGCCGTGCTGGCCTCCAACCTGACCGTCTCGATCGAATCGGAGATCGTCTCCACCAGGACCTCGCAGAAGCTCTGGAGTTACACGGGGACCGTCGTGGTCGATCTAAGCGGTGGAGACACCGGAGGAGGCCTCGGGGGACTGATCGCCAAGGCGATCGTGACCGCGATCAATACGGCCTCGGCCGACTACGTCAAATATGCTCGCGTTGCCAACACCCGTCTCATCTACACGCTCCCCGCGGGCCCCTACCACGAAATGTACCAGCTGGACCAGGGCGTCCAGATCGTCGACCAGACACCCCGTCACTAGACCCATCATCACGTCACGCAAATGCAAAGGGCCGGATGTTCATCCGGCCCTTTGCTTCGAGAAACGTTCCGTCAACCGCGCATCTTTTGGCGCAACGCCAGATCGAGCAGCACCAGCGCCGCCATGCTCTCGACGATCGGCACCGCGCGCGGCACCACGCAGGGGTCGTGGCGCCCCTTGGCGGCAAACTCGACAGGCCGTCCCTGGAAATCGACCGTCTGC
>QKBP01000006.1 GCA_003246035.1 Desulfuromonadaceae bacterium
GGCAAAGTTGTACTTGCCGTCCTTGTAGATTTCCGAGGCGGCGACGTCGAGGGCCAGCAGCACGTCTTCACCCGGCTTGTAGCCGGCGTCCTGGATGGCCAGCATGATCACCTCGAGGGCCTCCTCGTTGCTCTTCAGGTCGGGGGCGAAGCCACCCTCGTCGCCGACGGCGGTGTTGTAACCCTTGCCTTTGAGCACTTTCTTCAGGGCATGGAAGATCTCCGCACCCATCTGCAGGGCCTCACGGAACGACTCGGCGCCGGCGGGCATGATCATGAATTCCTGGATGTCGACGTTGTTGTCGGCGTGTTCCCCGCCGTTGAGGATGTTCATCATCGGCAGCGGCAGCTCCTTGGCGTTGGTGCCACCGAGGTACTGGTAGAGGGGGAGGCCGGCGTCCTCGGCGGCCGCCTTGGCGACGGCTAGCGAGACGCCGAGCAGGGCGTTGGCGCCGAGATTGCTCTTGAAGTCGGTGCCGTCGAGTTCGAGCAGCTTGCGATCGATACCGGCCTGATCAGAGGCCTCCCAGCCGATCAGCGCAGCGGCAACCGTCTCATTGACGTTGCTGACCGCCTTGAGGACCCCCTTGCCGAGATAACGCTCCTTGTCGCCGTCGCGCAGCTCGAGAGCCTCGCGTTCACCGGTCGAGGCGCCGCTCGGGACCGCGGCGCGACCCATCACGCCGCTCTCGAGGTAGACCTCGACCTCGACGGTCGGATTGCCGCGGGAATCGAGAATTTCTCGGGCGTAGATGTCAATGATTTCGCTCATGTT
The DNA here is from genome assembly GCA_003246035.1 of Desulfuromonadaceae bacterium. Next base: position 775 of record QKBP01000006.1, read on the forward strand.
ATCCCCCTTGCACGTATATGTGAGATGCGCGTAAATAGCATGTTTTTTGCGCCGCGGCGCGGCGGGCAAGACTATAGCATAGTCGGGTCAAATATGAACCACTTTTTGCTCACTGCGCTTCGCAGCCTTTGAAATCAAGGCATCCTGCGAGGTTCACGACCGCGTGCCGTTAAGGTGCAAAAGGGAAAGGCGGCTTGCATTTTGCCCGGTTTTGGTGCTAAAAGTCAGTTTCTTCACTCCGGTTGAGACAAGGACATCCTGATTGAACGAGAGCGACAGTCCCAGGCGTATCGATTTCGAGGATACGCAGCTGGCCAACCAGCTGTTCGGCCAGCAAAACCGACATCTCAAACGCATCGAGCGGCTGCTCAAGGTACGTCTCGGCTCCAAGGGGAACATGGTCACCATCGAGGGGGGAGACGAGGACGTCTATCTCGCGTCGCGCCTTCTTTCTGAGCTCTACTCCCTGCTCGACCACGGCTACCCGTTCTACCCGAGCGACATCGACTACGCCATCCGCATCCTTCAGGCCAGTCACAAGGCCAACCTGAAGGACATCTTTCTCGACACGGTCTTCATCTCCGCACGCAAGAAAACCATTACCCCCAAGAGCCTGGCCCAGAAGAACTATATCGACGCCATCCGGCAGCGCGACCTGGTCTTCGGTATCGGTCCCGCCGGGACCGGCAAGACCTATCTGGCCATGGCCATGGCCGTGGCGTTTTTGACCCGTCGTGAAGTGAGCCGCATTGTCCTTGTGCGTCCGGCGGTCGAGGCGGGGGAGAAACTGGGCTTTCTCCCCGGGGATATTGCTGAAAAGGTCAATCCCTACCTGCGCCCTCTCTACGACGCGCTGTACGACATGCTCGGAGTAGAGAAGGGGAAGGAACTGGTAGAGCAGGGGATCATCGAGGTGGCTCCGCTGGCTTTTATGCGTGGGCGGACGCTCAACGATGCCTGCGTGATCCTCGATGAGGCCCAGAACACGACCCCCGAGCAGATGAAGATGTTCCTGACCCGCCTCGGCTTCGGGAGCCGGGCGGTCGTGACCGGTGACGTCACCCAGATCGACCTCCCCTCGGGCCGCTCCTCGGGACTGGTGCAGGCCATGTCGGTTCTGAAAGGGGTCGAAGGGGTCTCTTTCAGCACCTTTACCGATGCGGACGTGGTCCGCCACCCGATCGTTCAGGCGATTGTCCAGGCCTATGACCGGGCCGGTTCCATCAACTGACCCCGACCAGAAACGTATGACCAAAAAAGACAAGAAACAGAAACGATCCCCCGGTTTCGGAAATTTCGGCTCGGAATGGAAGCAGCTGGCCGAAGAGCAGCGCCAGTTCATCCTGGCCCTGCTGCTGGCCGTGATTCTGGCGGTGATCATTGTTCCCAAGGGGGGGTTGACCCCGGACTTCTACGAGCCGGGGGATATCGCAGGCCGCGATATCAAGGCTCCCGTCGACCTCAATATTCTCGATCAGGCCCTGAGTGAGAAGAAGCGCCAAGAGGCGGAACGGACCGTCGTGCCACTCTACGACGTCGACCCGGCTTCCAGCCGGAACTACGTCGTCGCCGTGGAGAACCTGCTGCGGCATGCCGGGGGGGCGTCCACGCCGAGCGGGGAGGAAACGCAGCCACCCACCGCTGAGCTCCTTCAGGTCCCCCTCACCGAACAGGAGCAGCAGCTGGTGAAGCGGCTCTCGGCGAGCCCGGTCCAGGTCTCCAAGACCCTCGTTGCGCTACGCGAGGTGCTCAAGCAGCGCATACTCAGCAATCTCGAACTCTTCAAACAGGATCTGGAGCGCGGCGTGGTGCTGCGCAACCTCGAGAATGGCGAGGAACTCGAACTCAAGTCGTCGGATGGTGCTGTCGGGATTGACCAGGTCCCCACCCTGCTCGCCGAGGCATTTGCCGAGGCCGGAATCCTCAAACGGTCGGATCACAAAGAACTGGCGGCCCTGCTCGCCAAGTCGATTCGCCCCAACGTGACCTTCAACCAGAACGAGACCGAGACCCGCAAGAAGCTGGCGCGCGAGGGGGCTGCCCCGGTCTTCTTCCAGGTCAAGAAGGGGGAGATGATCGTTCGCGAAGGTGAACGCGTAACCCAGGAGCAGATCCTCAAGCTGCGCGAAATGAGGAATCTCGGCAGCGAGGGTGGGACCCTGCGCACCGCATTTGCCCTGACCCTCAGCATTCTGCTGCTGTTCTGGACGGCGCATCTCTTCGGGCTGCGCAACATTCGCAAGTATTGCCCCGACAGCCGCGATTTTCTCTTCCTCTGCGTCACCTTCATCGGTCAGTTCATCCTGATCAAGCTGGCGATCTTCGTTTCCAATGCCCTCGAGGGGGCTTTCCCCTATATCGACTCGAGCTCCTACCACTACGTGATCCCGTTTGCCGTCGGGGCCATGCTGGTGCGGATCGTTCTCAACTCGGAGGTGGCCCTGATCTTCTCGGCCATCGGGGCCCTGCTGGTCGGGATCCTGTTCGGCAACAGTCTGACCGTGGCCCTCTTCGCTCTGGTCGGCAGCCTGGTGGGGGCACATCACGTGCGCCACTGCAAGCAGCGCACGGTGCTCTATAAGGCAGCGCTCTATGTCGCCCTGGTCAACATGCTGCTGGTTTTCGGTCTTCACCTGATTGCGGGTTTCTCCTTCGACCTGCAGCTGCTGGTCAAGCTGATCTTCGGATTTTTCGGTGGTCTGCTGGCGGCCGTGATTGTCAACGGCACCATCCCGTTGGTCGAGATGACCTTCAAGTACACGACTGATATCAAGCTCCTGGAGCTGGCGAACATGAACTCGCCGGTGCTGCGGGAGCTGATGATTCAGGCTCCGGGTACCTATCACCACTCCATCATCGTCGGCAACCTGGTCGAGTCCGCGGCCGAGGCGATCAACGCCAATCCGCTGCTCGCGCGGGTGGCCGCCTATTATCACGACATCGGCAAGATCCGCAAACCGCTCTATTTCATCGAGAACAACCGTGGCGAGGGGCGCAACCGCCATGACAAGCTCGCGCCTTCGATGAGCGCGCTGATCCTGATGGCCCACGTCAAGGACGGGATCGAGTTGGGGAGGGAACACAAGCTCGGGCCCGAACTCCTCGACATCATCCGCCAGCATCACGGCACCACGCTGATCAAGTTCTTCTACGATAAAGCCAAGAACAGCGCCGATCCCGAGGTGCAGCAGGTCGATGAGAGGGACTATCGCTACCCGGGGCCCAAGCCCCAGACCCGTGAAGCCGCGTTGATCATGCTCGCCGATGCCGTCGAAGCCGCGAGCAGGACGCTGACCGATCCGACCTCAGCGCGTATCCAGGGGATGGTGCAGAAGATCATCGGGAACATCTTCATCGACGGCCAGCTCGACGAGTGCGAACTCACGCTCAAGGACCTGCATCAGATCGCCAAGAGTTTCAACCGCGTGCTGGCGGGTATTTTCCACCAGCGCGTCGATTATCCCGAACCGGCCTACAAGGAACGTGACAAGGATCAGGCCGCCAAACAGAAGAAGAGCGATGACGATACTCATCGAGAACCGCCAAAAGAACCAACGCATCGAAACGGCGAAACTGGAACAAGCAGCGCAGACGATCTTAAACGCCTCGGGATGTCCTGACGCCGAGCTCTCGATCCTGCTGGTCGACGACCCGCAGATCCACGAGATCAATCGCGACTACCTGGACCACGACTACCCGACCAACGTGATCTCCTTCGCGATGCGCGAGGGGGAGGGGGGTGGGATTCACCCCGATCTGCTCGGAGACGTCGTGATCTCGACCGAGACGGCCGCGCGTGATGCGCACGAGGCGGGTTCCAGTTTCGAGAGTGAACTCTATTTCCTGCTGCTGCACGGGATCCTTCATCTGCTCGGCTATGATCACGAGCGGGGGAGTGAGGAGGATGCCCGCGTGATGGAGACGAAGGAACAGGAGCTCTTCGCGCTGCTCCAGGAGACCGTGCTCGCCGGGGCCGGGGACGAGACGTAGATCGATGAAACCGTTGCGCTGGATCGAAACCGTCAACTGCGCTATCGAAGGGATCCTCTGGAGTGTGCGGACCCAGCGCCACATGCGGATCCATTTCCTCGCGGCGCTCGGCGTCCTGTTTGCGGCGCTCTATTTTCAGCTCTCCAATCTCGAATTTCTGCTGTTGGTTCTGGCGGCCATCTTCGTCCTGTTCGCCGAGCTGTTCAATACCGCCATCGAGGTGGTGGTCGACATGCTCTCGCCCGAATATTCGGAGCGGGCACGGCGTGCCAAGGACGTGGCTGCTGGCGCCGTCCTGCTGGCGAGTATCGGGGCGCTGGTGCTCGGATACCTGGTGCTGTCGGGTGACGCCCTGCGGCTGGTCGGCGACAGCGCCCGGTTGACTGAGCAGCCCCCCGGCGGAACCGCGGTAGTGGCCCTGCTGATCGTGGTCATCCTGGTGGTTCTGCTCAAGGCGCTGTTCAACCAAGGGACGCCGCTGCACGGAGGGATGCCGAGTGGACATTCGGCCGTCGCCTTTTCCGTCGCCACGTCGATCGTCTTGTCGGGGGTGCACCCGGCGATCAGCCTGATGTCGCTCGTGCTCGCGGTGATGGTGGCGCACAGCCGCCTGCTGATGCAGATCCACTCGCTGCGCGAGGTGATCGCCGGGAGCCTGCTCGGCGCCGCCGTGACCATGGCGATCGTGTTGCTGTTCCGCTAAGCTGAGATGATCAAGACAACAAGGAGTCGGAGTTTGGAAGACGACCAGAACAACGGGATTCAGGATAGCCGGGCCGGTCTGCGGACCATGCTGCGCAGCCTGCTTCCGGGAAGACGCCGGGTCACCACCGAACGCGAGCTTCAGGAACTGATTGAGGAGTCTGAAGAGACGGGGATCATCAACGAGGAAGAGGGTGAGATGCTCTCCTCGATCTTCGAATTCGGTGAGACCATCGTGCGCGAGGTCATGATCCCCCGCACCGACATGGTGGTCTGTTCGATCGATGCCCCGGTCGCCGAGATCCTCGAGACCGTGATCCGCAGCGGACACAGCCGCATCCCCGTTTACGAAGGGACGGTCGACAGTGTCGTCGGTGTGATCTACGCCAAGGACCTGCTCCGCTACTGGGGGAGGCCGCTCGAGCAGGTCGCGCTGCGCAAGCTCATGCGTAAACCGTATTTCATCCCCGAGACCAAGCTGATTGAGGAGCTGCTGCGGGAATTCCGTCACAGCCGCGTTCACCTCGCGGTCGTCGTCGACGAGTACGGCGGGACGTCGGGGCTGATCACCATCGAGGATCTGCTCGAAGAGATCGTCGGCGACATCCAGGACGAATACGACAGCGAGGAAGAATGGCTGGAGGTCCAGGAGGACGGCTCGATCCTGGTCGACGGGCGCCTCAACCTGGAAGAACTCGAAGAGCACTTCGACCTCGAGCTCCCGCGGGAGAAATACGACACCGTGGCCGGCTTCCTATCCCACTTGGCCGGACATATCCCCAGCGCCGGTGAAGAGGTCCGCAGCCACGGTTTGGTGCTCAAGGTGCTCAGCAGCGACGAGCGGCGCATCGACCGTCTGCTAGTACGGCGTGATGCCGAGGCTGCCGTAAACGGTAAGCCCGGCAGCACATGATGCGCTCCTGGCTGCAGCGGGAGCGGGATACGCTGATCGCAGCCTGTTCCGGGCTGTTGCTGGCTCTCGCGTTTCCGCGTCCGGGCCTGGCCTTCCTTGCCTGGTTCGCGCTGATACCTTTGCTCCTGGTCAGCGAAAGGCGCCCCTTCCGAACCGGCTTCGTCACCGGAATCACCTTCTACGCCCTGCTGCTCTACTGGCTCAACATCGTCATGACCACCTTCGGGCGCTTGCACCCGGTCCTGTCGGCCGTCGCCTGGCTGTTGCTGGCAGGTTACCTGGCGCTCTTTTTTGCCGTCTCCACCTGGATGGCGTGGCGCTTCGTGCGCCAGCTGAAACTCCCTCTCGTCGTGACCTTCCCGCTGATCTGGACCGCGCTCGACTACCTGCGTAGCTTCCTGCTGACCGGCTTCCCCTGGGGTGCGCTCGGGTATTCGCAGATTGCGTACCTGTGGGTGGCCCAGGCGGCTGACCTGTTCGGGGTCTACGGGCTGACCGCCCTGCTGGTCTTCAGCAACGCAGCCCTCGCCACGGCGATCCTTCAGTGGCGCCGTGAACGCACTCTGCCGCGCCCCTCGTTAGCGCTGTTGCTGGTGCTCTGCGCCGCCCTGTTGGTCTATGGGGGGGTAAGGCTCGCCCAGTCTCCCGACGAGCGCGATGAGACGCTGCGGATTTCCCTGGCCCAGGGGAACATCGACCAGTCGGTCAAATGGAATCCCGCCTGGCAGGAGAAGACCGTCGGTCGCTACCTCGATCTCTCCGCCCTCGGGGCCGCTTCCGGTGCAGGGCTGGTCATCTGGCCGGAAAGCGCCACTCCGTTCTATTTCCAGGAGGGGCGGGCACTCGCGCAGCGGGTTGTCGACTTCAGCCGTCGCCAAGGGGTCTACCTGCTGTTCGGAAGTCCCGCCTATCGCCCCGAAGGGAGCGGGGTCGCCCTGCTCAACAGCGCATTTCTGCTTTCTCCGGAGGGGCACGTGCTCGGGCGCAGCGACAAGGTCCACCTCGTCCCGTTCGGGGAATATGTCCCGCTCAAACAGGTCCTGCCGTTCGTCAACAAGCTGGTCGTGGGGGTCGGGGATTTCTCTCCGGGTACGCTGACCCCTCTCGAGATCAACGGACACCGGGTCGGTGTGCTTGTCTGCTACGAGGGGATCTTTCCCGAGCTGGCTCGAGGCCTCGTCGAGCAGGGGGCCGACCTGCTGGTCAACATCACCAACGACGCTTGGTACGGGCGCTCATCCGCCCCCTATCAGCATCTCGCCATGGCCCGCATGCGGGCCATCGAAAACCGCATCTGGCTGGCCCGCTCCGCCAACACGGGGATCTCGGCCCTGGTCGCTCCGAGCGGTAAACTGCACGCGGCAACGGCGATTTTCGAAACCCTCCAGGTGACCGGCGAGGCCGGGTTCGGCGCTCGCCCCACGCTCTACCGGGCTCTGGGCGACACGCTCCCCGCGCTGCTGCTGGCGTTGACGCTCGGCGGGTTCATCCGCACCCTGAAACGACGGCGTGGAGCGAGCTGATCCATTGTGTGCTGGCAGGATGCCCAGAACGAGCTAGACTTGGTTCGCATCTCGAACACAAGGAGGCACGTATGTCGTACTGTTTCGTAACGGTTCTTTCCGAAGGCATCGACCAGGTGCAGGAGCGTCTGGTGGCCGAACTGGCGCACGAAGGTTTTGGCATTCTTACGGAGATTGACGTCAAGGCGACCCTCAAGAAGAAGCTCGACAAGGATTTCCGGCCTTACCGTATCCTCGGCGCCTGCAACCCGCCGTACGCGTATCGCGCGCTTCAAGTCGAGCCGCGTATCGGCACCATGCTGCCGTGCAACGTGATCGTCCAGCAGCTCGAGGACGGGCAGACGGAAGTGGCGGCGATCGATCCGCTGGCCTCGATGCAGGCGATCACCAACCCCGATCTGGCCGGGATCGCCGGCGAGATTCGTGACAAGTTGCGGCAGGTGATCGACCGTCTCTGACCGGTCGGACATTTTCAGGAGGAAGCATGCAGATTGTCTGTCTGACGGGGAGCCCGCGCCGGGACGGAAACAGCTCACAGCTGGCGAACTTTTTCGTCGAGGAGGCCCGTAGCCTCGGCGCCGAGGTGCGCAGCTTTCATCTCAACGACCTGAGCATGCGCGGTTGCCAGGCCTGCAACGCCTGCAAGATCGACCATGACCGCTGCGTTGTCCAGGACGATCTGGCCGAGGTTCTCGATGCGGTTTTCGAGTCCGACCTGCTGGTCTTCGCCTCACCGGTCTATTACGGTGACGTCAGCGCGCAATTGAAAACCTTTATCGACCGCAGCTACGCCTTTCTCAAGCCCCGTTACATAGCCCTGTCGCATCCCAGCAGGTTCCCCGAGCGGAAACCGCTGCTCTTCATCCTGACCCAGGGGCATCGGGACGGACGCGTTTTCGATGACATTCTCCCGCGCTACAGCGAGATCTTCCACTGGACAGGGTTCGCGGACGTCCACCCGTTCCGGGTGATCGATGTCTACCACCCGGGGGATGCCGAGCGCAAGCATCCTGAGGTATTTGCTCAGCTGCGCGATCTTGCCCGCAAACTCCTGCTTGTCGATGAGAGGGAAGGCGATGTCGGATGAGCCGGAGAAGGGTACTCGTGAAAGCATCGCCGGCCTGCTCGACGGTATTCTCGGAGAGAGCAGTAAAGACTTCCTGATCCCCCCGCCGGTGTACGAGACCATCCCCGCCGAAGTGCTTGAGGTCGATCGCGCATCGGGGATGATCCGTCTGCGCTATCCGATGCTCAGGCGCTACCTCAACCCCTACGGCACCATGCAGGGGGGGGTGATCGCCGCGGCGATCGACAACACCATCGGTCCCTTAAGCATGCTGGTGGCCGAACCGAACGTGACCCGTACCCTCGAACTCGAATACCTGCACCCAGCCCCCGGTGACCTCCCGCATGTCGACGTGCGCGCGGTCTTCTCGGGGCGCCGGAATCGGCGCCTGACGTTCGAGGCGGAGGTCTTCGACGACCAGGGGAGACTGTTGGCCAGGGCGCACGCCGTCCACCTGGTCGTCCCCGCGCTCAATCCCTCCCCGGCTACGCCAGCTCCCGGCGAATAACGCATTCCGAAATTTGCAGTGTCTGAAAGCTCGCAGGTTCTGGCCGTCGCCGCGCCATATCAGGCGGACAAGGTCTGCTGGACGGTCGAAACGAATTGCTGGCGATCGAAGGGCTTGAGCATGAATTCGTTGGCTCCCAGGGCCCGGGCCGATTCTCCGGTCATCGAGTTGCGGAACGCCGTGCACAGGATGATCGGGGTCGTGGAGCACTTCGTTCGGATCGCCTTGATCAGGTCAAGACCGTTGAGCCTGGGCATGGTCATGTCGGTGATCACCAGGTCGAAGTCCTCTGGGGCTGCGATGAAAAGCTGCAACGCCTTCTCGGGACAGGTGCTGGCGGTAACCCGGTAGCCGTGCTCCTCAAGAGTCTGCTGCCAAAGGGAGACGAGCGGCTCCTCGTCATCGACGAACAGGATATGTTCGGTCTGCGCGCTCGGGACCCTGGCGATCGTGGCCTCTCCGTCGGATTCAACGCCGCGCGGCAGGAAGATGCGGAAATGCGTCCCCTGGCCGGGCGACGATTCAACCTCGATGGCTCCCCCGTGGCCGGTCACGATGCCATGAACCACCGATAACCCCAGGCCGCTCCCCCGACCGCTCTCCTTGGTCGTGAAGTACGGTTCGAAGATGCGTCCCAGGGTTTGGGGCGCCATCCCCTGGCCGGTGTCCGCGACGGAGAGACAGAGGTAGGGGCCAGGATCGAGGAGCACATCACCGATCGCATGCTCGTGCAGGAACGAGATCGAGTCGAGACGGATGCTCAGAGTCCCGCCGGCGGTTTCCATGGCATGGCAGGCGTTGGTCGCCAGGTTCATGACGATCTGGTGCATCTGGGTGTCGTCGGCCAAGAGCGTATCGTTGATCTCCTTCAGGTCGATGTCGAACTCGATCTGGGGAGAGGAGGTGGCCCTTAGCAGGGTGAGAGCCTCGGAGATGACCGCGCCGAGACGAATCATATGACGCTTCCCTTCGACCTGGCGCCCGAAGGTCAAAATCTGGTCGACCAGGTGGCGGGCCCGGTTTGCTGCCTGCAGGACCCGGTCGAGGTGGGCGTTGATGGTGGCCGAGTCGTGCTCATCTGCATACTTCGCCGCCTCGGTGTAGCCGATGACGGCGGTCAGGATGTTGTTGAAGTCATGGGCGATGCCTCCGGCGAGGGTTCCGATGGCCTCCATGCGCTGTCGCTGGCGCATCTCCTCGTCGAATTTTTTCCGATCCGTGATGTCCGTGAAAATTCCCAGGACACCGCTGATCTGCTGTTCGCTGTCCAGCAAGGGGACCTTGCTGCAGAGCAGGCTTCGGACGCTGCCATCGGGGAGGCCGAATGTGCGATCGCTGGTCAGCGAGGTCTTTTCGCCACGAATTATCCGTTCCTCACCCCTGAGGTGGAAGGCGCAATCTTCATCATTCCAGGGGAGTTCGGAGTCGTCGCGCCCGACGATCTCGCTGCCCGATTCGAGGCCAAAAAAACGCGCATAGTGACGGTTGCTCCCCTGGTAGCAGCCATCGGTCCCTTTCCAGTACACGGCGTGGGGGATCTGTTCGAGGATGTTTTCGAGCAGGGCATGCTTCATGCTGGCCTCTTCCTGGGCCATACGCCGTTCGGTGATGTCCCGGATCGATTCGATCGCGCCGACGCGGTTTCCCTGAGAGTCGAGCAGAGGTGAAGCCGTGCCCCACAGGTAGGTCTTTTTTTCCCCCTTGAGCAGGGTGATGGGTGATTCGTAGACCAGGGTGTCTCCATAGCGCCGGATCGCCGCGTACGTCGAGGTCAAGTCCTCTTCGGAACGCCCGACCATGTCGATCAGCATCGGCTGTCGCTTGCCGTAGAAGGGGAGGGCGTACTCGTGGTCTCCCCGGCCGAGGATCTGGTGCTTGCTGACGCCGGTCATGGTCTCCATGGCCCGGTTCCAGGCGACAACCTTCCCATCGCGGTCGATGACGAACGTGGCGTCGGGAAGGAATTCGATAACATCGAAGAGCCTGCGGTTGGCGTGGTGCAGCTTGATTTCCGTGGCCTGGCGCCTGATCTCGCTGATTCGGTAACGGGCGGCCAAGACCAGAAGGAGCGTCAGGACCAGGCAGGAGGCGCCGAAGAGAAAGATGGACGTGCGGTCGAGCAGGGTGTCGAGATGTTGCTTGCGCGTAGTGATGTCATAGTCGATTTCGAGAGCGCCGATTATGCTCCCTGCCGACATGACCGGGACGAAAGTCTGCACCAGTTCGATGCGCTCGGGAGAGGTCGGGTCGTACCGGAGGGTCCGGGTTTTGAAGACCGAGTAGGGCTTTCCGTTGGTGACCTGATCGAAGAAGAAGGAGGAGGTGATGCTGCGGTTGATCTCTTCAGATGCGGTGGAAAAGTAAATCTCGCCGGCTGGAGTATAGAGCTTGACCCCCTGGAGACCGTAGAGCTGCGAGAGCTTGTGCATCTCCCGGACGAGATCGCCGTACTCGAGGCGTTTCTGCAGCTTCCCCTCGTGTTCGGGGAAGGCGATGAGAGCCAGATGCTGGCCGATCCGCAGCGTGTCCCGTTCGGTGGCCTGAATCAAGATCCTGAGAACCGCAGGTTTGAGAAATAACGTATTGAAGGCCGGTAGAAGCGCGCTCAGGACCGCGGCAATCGCCAATGCGATGCCCAGGGGACGCAAGGTTTTCATGATCACTCCTGAAGGTCTGCGGAAAGCCGCTGCCTATGTGCAGCTTCCAACCTTAGCTGCAGTGAGGCAAATGCGCAAGGAGTGATCCGTACGTTTTCAGGCGCTGATGACGAGAAGGATCTCCAGGCTCACCAGGTCGTAGACGATATGTTTTCCAAGGTACGCGAAGAAACGACTGGACCCGTAGATGGCCTCCCAGCGGGTCCGGTCGATGTCGAAGTGGGCCTCGATCACCCAATCCCCTTCACTGTTGCGGTTGAGCGTTGCGGCGAAATCGATCGGAGCCTTAACGCCGCGCATTTCGAGTTCGCCCTTGACATGGTGGTTGGGCTGGGTCGATGTGGCGCCGGGGATCGGATGGGCGCTGTCGAGAGTGAACGTCGCCGTGGGATAGCGCTCCGCCCAGAAGAAGTCGTCGGAGAGGAGGTGCTTGATCAGGACCTCCTTGAGGGGATTCCCGGCCAGGTCGAGGTTGTCGATACCGGTGAGAGAGACCTCGAAACGTCCTCGGACACGATCGGCCTGCGCCGTCAACTCCCCGGACTTCAGTGGTACGGTGCCCCAGTGTTTGCCGTTGGCGTTGCGGCCGGTCCAGCCGATGCGGCTTTTGGGGAGATCGACGCTGTAGCGGTCGTCGGGGAGATGCGGTCCTGCAACGTCATCGTCGGCCTCAGGGGCCTCCCCCTCGAGTGGACGGCCGGCATCGCGCCAGGCCTTGAGCCCCCCCCGCAGGATGGTCAGGTTGCGGTAGCCGGCCCGGGCGAGCTTCTCGACGGCGAAACTGGCCTCGTTGCTCGTGGCGCTGGCGCCGTACAGGAGCAGGGGGACCTCCGGGTCGTGGCTGATGGCCCGGATCTGGTCGATGAAGGTAACCTCGTAGACACAGGCGTTGTGCGCCCCGGGGATGTGAGCCTGGATATAACGTTCCTTGGGGAGGACGTCGACGAGCAGATAGGCCGACGTGTCGTCAAACTGTTCGAGGGGCTTGTCGTGGGGCATGCGAACCTCCCTGTTGCGACGGGGTTGTTACAAGGCTATCGCGTTCGGGAGGTAAGGCAACCGTCTCAGCCGAGCTCGTTGTAGTCACGCGCACGAAAGACCACCCCGAGTTCGCTGGCGACCCTGCGACACGCTTCCAGGTCGAGGCCGGGGAGGGCGACCGCCGTGGCGGTGACCTCCGGGATGACCCCGCGGGCCAGCCTGAGGAATTCCTTGACCGCTTCGTAGCCGGCTTCGCCGAACTCGGAGCGACACCATTTCTGGTAGGTGGAGGCGTCAGGCGCGTTGAGGGAGACTGAGATGCTGTCGACGAGGCCGACCAGTTCGGGGAGGACGTTGCGCCCGTGGACCAGGTTCGCCTGGCCATCGGTGTTGATACGGACCCTGACCCCCTGCTGCTTCAGCCAGCCGGCGATCTCCTTGACCACGTCGAGGCGCAGCAGCGACTCACCGTAACCGCAGAAGACCACCTCTTCCCAGGCGGCGGGGTCGCCGATCGCTGCCTTGATCTCGTCGCTGTCGGGTTCACGCTCGAGGCAGAGCTGGTGCCCCTTGACGGTGAAGTCGCGAAACTTGGCGCAAAAGGTACAGCGGTTGGTGCAGCGGTTGGTGATGTTGAGGTAGAGGCTGCTGCGGATCGCGTAGGCAATCTGGCTCTGCTGGTCAATGGTGCCGATCCCGAACAGGCGCCAGGCGTTCAGCGAGGTGATCCGCGCCACGTCCTGGATGCTGAGCCCCTTGAGCTCGGCGATCTTTTCAGCGGTCTTGCGGACATAGGCCGGCTCGTTGCGCTTGCCTCGGTAGGTCTGGGGAGCGAGATAAGGGCAATCGGTCTCGACCAGCAGGCGATCGATCGAGACGCTGCGCACCACGTCCTGCAGATCCGTGTTTTTCGGGTAGGTAACCGGCCCGGCGATGGAGAGCGTGAAGCCGAGTTCGAGGCAGCGACGGGCCATCTCCACATTGCCGCTGAAGCAGTGCAGCACTCCGTGCAGGCCAGCACCTGCATCGGCGAGAATCGCAAGAACGTCGTCATGGGCATCGCGGTCATGGACAATGACCGGCAGGTCCAGTTCGCGGGCCAGCTCAAGTTGCTGGACAAAGGCCCTGCGCTGATCTTCCCTGGGCGAGCGATCTCGGTAGTAGTCGAGGCCGATCTCACCGATCCCGACGACCTTTTCTTCCCGGGCCAGCTGTTTCAGGGTGTCACGGACCCCGCTCGTAAAGGTCGCGGCGTCGTGGGGATGGACTCCGACAGCGGCAAACACCGCCTGGTGGCGAAGCGCGATGGCGACACTCTCCCGTGAGCTTTCGAGGTCGCAGCCGATGGTCAGGATGTGGCTGATACCCTGGGCGTGGGCGCGGGAGATCACCTCGGCCTGGTCGCTGCGGAACTGGCTGCTGTCGAGGTGAGCATGGGTGTCGACGAGCTGCGGCAGGGTGGTCATGGGGATATCTCTCCAAACGATCGGGGCGCCAGTAAGGCGCCCCGTTTCAAGTGTAAACCAGGTGTGAAGGTTCTGGCCAGTCCGGCTACTCACCCTCGATGCGCGGAAAGAGCGGCTGGGCCTTGGCGATCATGCTGCCGGGGGGGAGTACACCCCAGGAGTCCTGTCCCACGAGCTGGGACTTGGCCGGATCGCAGCCGAGGATCTCCAGCATCGCTTCGCTGGTGCCGGGCATGAATGGTGCTAGCAGCAGGGCAATCAGGCGTTGGGCCTCCATGAGGTTGTACATCACGGTGCCGAGTCGTTCCTTGTCCGCCTCGTTCTTGGCCAATGCCCAGGGAGCGGTGTCGTCGATGTACTTGTTGCCGGCCCGTACCAGCTCCCAGATGACCTGGAGCGCCTTGTTGAAAGCCAGCTCGTCCATCAACCGGTCGACCTCGGCGAGCGCTTTGGGGAAACGTCCCTGGAACTCGCCGTCGGCGGCTTCATCGCCGGTCGGGGCCGGGAGGGTTCCGGCGAAATACTTGTTGACCATGGCGCTGGTACGACTGATCAGGTTCCCGAGGTCGTTGGCGAGATCGGAGTTGATACGGTGCACCAGCGCGGTGTGGGAGAAGTCGCCGTCGAGGCCGAAGGGAACCTCCCGCAGCAGGAAGTAGCGGATCGCGTCGACGCCGTACTTGTCGACCAGCATGTTGGGTTCCACCACGTTGCGCAGGCTCTTGCTCATCTTCTGTCCCTCGACCGTCCACCAGCCGTGGGCGAAGACCTTCTTGGGGAGGGGGAGTCCCGCCGCGAGCAGAAAGGTCGGCCAGTAGACGGTGTGAAAGCGCAGGATGTCCTTGCCGATCACGTGCACGTCGGCGGGCCAGAATTTCGCGTAGTTGCCTTCCTCGTCGCCGGGGTAGCCGAGGGCCGAGATGTAGTTGGTGAGGGCGTCGAACCAGACGTAGAGGACGTGGCGGTCGTTGCCCGGGACAGGAATTCCCCACGAGAAGGTGGTGCGTGATATGGAGAGGTCGCGGAGCCCCTCGCGCACGAAGCTCAGGATCTCGTTGCGCCGGGTGCGGGGCTGGATGAACTCGGGGTTCTCCTCGATATGCTTGAGCAGGGCATCCTGGTACTTGCTCATGCGGAAGAAATACGATTCCTCCTTGAGCTTGTCGGTCGGCCGTCCGCAATCGGGGCAGTTGCCGTCGAGCAGTTGGGTCTCCGTCCAGAAGGTCTCGCAGGGGGTGCAGTACCAGTCCTCGTACTCGCCGAGGTAGATGTCTCCTTGCGCCTCGATACGCGTGAACATCTCCTTGACGGCCCGTTTGTGGCGTTCCTGGGTCGTGCGGATGAAGTCGGTGTGGGAGGTGTTGAGCTTCTCCCACAGTGCCTGGAAGCGTTTGACCACGCGGTCGGCGAGCTCTTCGGGGGTCTCTCCCTGAGACTGAGCGGCCTTCTCGACCTTCTGTCCATGTTCGTCGGTGCCGGTGAGGAAAAACACCTCGTAGCCGCGCGATCGCTTGTAGCGGGCAAGGACGTCGCACGCCAGGGTCGTGTAGGCGTGGCCGATATGCGGCACGTCGTTGACGTAGTAGATCGGCGTGGTGAGGTAAAAGCTCTTGCTCATGGTCGCTCCTGGCACGAAAAATTCATGATTTCGAAAGGTTAGTCCTGGCCCTTGTCCGGCGAGGGAGCCCCGCCGTCACCCCCCTGGCCGCCACCGCGTTTGCCGCGCCGGCGCCGGCGCGGACGGCGCCGCTTCTTCCGCTCCCCGTCCTCGGAGGGGGGCTGCGTCTCGGGGCCAGGCTTTCTGTCCGGCTTGTTTTCCGCTGACGGCTGGGTCTCGTCGTGTCCGGACTGTCCGCGCGAAGGTTTGCGCTGCGGGCGCTCGCGACGTCCTTCGGGTGGCGGCGCCTTGTCCGATTTCGGCTTGTCGCCGCCCGGAACAGGCTGCTCGACGGTACCGCTGCGGATTTCGTCGGCGCTGACCACGTCGGTGCGATCGTCGCGCCGAATGGTGACCTGCTGGCGGAGAATGTCGATCTGGGCGACCTCCACCGTCTCTTCGCCGAGCCTGACCTTGCGCCCGCATTTGGGCAGCCCCTTTTTCAGTGAGCAGTAGGTCTCGTACTCGTAGCCGAGGCAACAGAGCAGTCGACCGCACTGGCCGCTGATCTTGCTCGGGTTGAGGGCCAGGCCCTGCTCCTTGGCCATTTTGACCGACACCGGCTCGAATTCGCGCAGGAACGAGCAGCAGCACAGTTCGCGCCCGCAGACACCTAGGCCTCCGATCAGCTTGGCCTCGTCGCGGACACCGATCTGGCGCATCTCGATGCGGGTGTGGAAGTGGTGGGCCAGGTCCTTGACCAGTTCGCGGAAATCGACACGTCCGTCGGCGGTGAAATAGAAGATGATCTTCGAGCCGTCGAACAAGTATTCCGCCTTGACCAGCTTCATCTCCATGTTCCGCTCGGCGGCGCGACTCCGGCAGTAGCGGAGAGCCTCGGATTCTCTCTGGGCGTGCCGTTCGGCCGACTCGAGATCCTTGTCGTTGGCCAGACGCAGTACGCTCTTCAGGTTGTCGGGGGCACGTGAGGCCGGAACGTCACGTGTCTCGAGGACCACCGTGCCGAGAGCCTTGCCGCGGTCGGTCTCCACGACCACCTGGTTGCCGTGGTGAAGGTCGAGGTGACGGGCGTCGAAGTCGTACAGTTTCCCGGCGTCCCGAAACTTGATGGCTACGACGCGGAAGGTCTTCTCTCCCCTGTCATTGGCCTCCTGAGTCGGGTCGTTCGCTGAACTTTTCGCGGGCTCTGTAGCCTCTGTCGCGGTCGGCGGGGATGTCGCCTCCTGCGGCGGGGCTTCGCTTTCGGGTCTGTCGTTCTTGTCGTTGTTCATGGGTGTCCGGATATCCGTATCAGGCGGCGAGACGCATGAGCAGCACTTCGACCGCCAGTTGGGTGTTGACATTACGCTCGAGGTGGCGGCGACATTCCATCACCGCTTCGAGCTTTCGCAGCAGGGCGAGTACAGTCTCGCGACCCGCTTCGCGACGGATCTTCTCCATTAGGTCGATGTTGACCAGTTCCTGCTCGGGACGTGCGTGGCTAAAAAGCAGAAGGTCGCGGTAGAAGGCGAGCAGGATTTCCAGTACGTCCGGAAGGGTTTCCTTCTCCTCGCTGAGCGCCTTGGCCAGCTCGAACAGTGGGACAACGCTCCCGGGGGAGAGCGCGGTAATGGCCTTGAGGAGATCGCGACGGCGGCCGATATAGAATTCCCGGTCGCGGCCGAGCGCCTTCTTGAAACTCCCTTCGGCCAGGGTTGCCAGCAGGTGCCCCTCCGTGTCGTCGAGGCCGAGCTTCTCGGTCAGCGACGCCTTCAACTTTTCCAGCGGCAGGTGGCCGAACTGCAGGCGCTGGCAGCGGGAGCGGATCGTCGGCAGCAGCCGCTCCGGCTGGTGGGTGAGCAGGATGAAGAGCGCTTCGCCCTGAGGTTCCTCGAGAGTCTTGAGGAGCGCATTGCCGGCGGCCTGGTTCATCGCCTCGGCCCCGACGATCAGGGCGATCTTGCGTGGCGCCTCGAGAGGGCGCAGAGACATCTGGCGCTGCAGCTCTCTCACCTGTTCGATCTTGATGTATTTGCCATCCGGTTCGAGCAGGTGGAGGTCCGGATGATTGTGGTGATCGATTTTCCGACAGGCCGGGCAGTCGCCGCAGCCTTCCCCCTCCTGGCAGAAGATCAGGCGTGCCAGCGCCTGGGCCATGAGCGCCTTGCCGACCCCTTCCGGACCTTCGAAGAGGTAGGCCTGGGCGAGCCGTCCACCGGCTACTGCCCGGCGCAGGATGTCCTTCTGACGCTCATGTCCGAGTATCCGCGCAAAGGTCATCGCGGGCTCCCGATCCAGGGGTCGATGACCTGGCGGATGCGTATGGCCACCTCGTCAATCGCCCCCCCGGCGGGGACGACGCGGAAGCGTTCGTGTTCACGGGCCAGCGTGTGGTAGCCGTCGCGGACGCGGCGGTGGAACGCGATGGCTTCCTGTTCAAAACGTCCCTCGACATTGCCGCCGGCGTGATTGCGCGAGAGCGCCCGGTTCAGACCTGTCTCGAGGGGGATGTCGAGCAGCAGCGTCAGGTCGGGCTGCAGGCCGGAAGAGGCCTCGTGGTTGAGGGCAATGATCTGTGCCGTGTCGAGACCGCGCCCGTAGCCCTGGTAGGCGAGGGTCGCATCGCTGAAACGGTCGCAAAGGACGACCTCGCCGCGCTCAAGGGCCGGCCGGATGACCTCCTTGACGTGCTGCGCCCGTGCCGCCGCGTACAGGTAGAGTTCCGTAAGCGGCGCCATGCCATGGGATTCAGGCGCAAGCAGGATGCCCCGGATGGCGTCACTGATCGGGCACCCGCCGGGCTCTCGGGTCGTGCAGACCGTGAAGCCGCGGGCACGCAGGTGGTCGGCAAGTCGCTGCAACTGCGTCGACTTACCGCACCCTTCGGTCCCTTCAAACGTGATGAAACGTGACATGCCAGCTTCCGCATCGGGAAAATCAAAACATTATAGGGAAGGGGGGAGCGGGGAATCAAGAGCTAATTGGCGATCCGATGCGCGGAAACATTGAAAACCCCAAGAGGTTTTAGTATACTCCGGCGCATCGATTCGGGTCGCGAAACGGCCGGAATTCGTAGGACGGGAGGCGGGATGAGTTTAGAGCAGAGGCTTGAGGATCTGCAGCGACGCGTCGGCTGGTCGTTTCGCGACAGCAGACTCCTCGTGCAGGCGCTCACGCACAAGTCGTTCAGCAACGAGCAGCCCGATGCCCCCGGCAATTACGAGCGACTCGAGTTCCTGGGCGATGCGGTTCTCGACTTGGTGATCGGTCATCACCTGTTCCTTTTTTCCGATGCCCTCGCGGAGGGAGAGTTGACCCGCCTGCGCGCCGAACTGGTCAACGAGAAGGGGCTGGCGTCTCTGGCGCGTGAGTTGCACCTCGGCCCTTGCCTGCGCCTTGGGCGAGGTGAGCGGCTCAGCGGCGGCGACGACAAGGACAGCCTGCTGGCCAACGCCGTCGAGGCGCTGTTTGGTGCTCTCTACCTCGATGCCGGTTACGACACCGCCCTACGGCTGATCGAAGATCTGTTCCGCAGCCGGGTTATGGCGGCGCTCGCTGACCGCCAGGGAGGGGACTTCAAGAGTCGCCTCCAGGAGCTGCTTCAGGGGCGCTACGGCGCGACCCCCCACTATCGCGAGCTGCAGGTCGACGGGCCCGCCCACGAGCGGCTGTATACCGTGGCGCTCGAATTTCAGGGGGAACGCCTCGCCCAGGGGCAGGGACGCAGCAAGAAGGAAGCTGAGCAGGCGGCCGCCCGACAAGCTCTCGCGGCGCTAGATGGCTAGCCGGGCGCACATCTACCCGGTTTTTCTGGAAAATGCCGGGTGTCCCGGGCGCTGCGTTTTCTGCAACCAGCCCGGTTCGTCGCCGGGTGGCGGTTTTGTCCCGGAGAGGCTGAGGACGTTTCTCGAACGGGTCCTGCCTCATGCCGGCTCGGGTGAAATCGCTTTTTACGGCGGGACCTTCACCCTGCTCCCCGAGGAGCAGCAGGATCGACTGCTCGCTGTCGCCAGGCAGATGGTCGACGCGGGCCGGGCCCGTGGGGTCCGCCTGTCGACACGTCCCGACACGCTCGGCGCGCAGGTGCTTGAGCGCCTCGCCGCAGCACCGGTGACGACCGTCGAGCTCGGCTGCCAGTCGTTCGATCCGGGTGTCCTGAGGGGATGCGGGCGGCATTATCGTCCATCGGAGGTGGCTGACGCCGTGTCTGCCTTGCGGGGTGTTGGGGTTGCCGTCGGTCTGCAGCTGATGCCGGGCCTCCCTGGGGGAGATGTCGCCGAGGCGCTCGGTTCGCTCGAGGCCGCGTTGCGCCTTGACCCCGACTTTCTCAGGATCTATCCGACCGTCATTCTGCGCGCGACAGCTCTTGAGGGCCTCTGGCGCGCAGGGGAGTACAGCCCGTGGGGGCTTTCGCAGACCGTGCGGGTCGGTGCCGCGATGCTGAAGCGCTGTCGTGCCGCCGGAGTCCC
Organism: Desulfuromonadaceae bacterium; assembly: GCA_003246035.1. Next base: position 20,647 of record QKBP01000006.1, read on the forward strand.
GGTGATCCGCTTCGGACTGCAGGAGACGCCCGAGTTGCGAGCCAACGTTCTGGCCGGTCCCGTCCACCCGGCTCTCGGTCAGCTGGTGCGCTGCCGTCTCTGGTTGGAGCGGCTTGTGGCCCTCTCCTCGCTGGGCAATGAGCGCATCGGCGTGGCGCTTGCTGACCTCTCCGACGTCCTCGGCCACCGGGGGCGGAACCGGAGGGTCCTGCGGCGCCTCGGCAAGGCCGCTGTCACGGTCGATCACGACGTTCCTCGCGGACATTTTCGCTGGCGAGGTTCGATCCATAAGCTTTCGGGGCTTCCCCCCGTCGTCAGGAGCATGCAGGTATGAATCAGAGCGCAGGACCATTCCGCTCGGGCTTCGTCGCGATCATCGGCCGTCCGAACGTCGGCAAATCGACCCTGCTCAATCGCATTCTCGGTCAGAAGATCGCGATCACCTCGAACAAGCCGCAGACCACGCGCAACCGCATCCTCGGCATTCACAACCTCGAGGGGGCCCAGTTGCTGTTTCTCGACACCCCGGGGATTCACGCCGCCCGTGATCGCTTCAATCGGTACATGGTCGACCAGGCGGTCACGGCCTGCGACGATGTCGACCTGATTCTGCTGCTGGTCGAGGCCGGGAAGGGGAAGGTGATCGACAAGCAGCTGCTCGGTGTACTCGGGCGGACCCGGACCCCGGCCATCCTGGTGATCAACAAGATCGACACCGTCACCCGGCCGGATCTCCTGCCGCAGCTTGAGGCCTTCTCCAAGCAGTTCGCCTTCCGCGAGCTGGTGCCGGTCTCCGCCGAGACCGGGGAGGGGGTGGATCGTCTTGTAGAGACCCTACGCGGCTATCTCCCCGAGGGTCCCCGGCTCTATCCCGAGGAGATGATCACCGATCAGCCGGAACGCTTCATCGTCGCCGAGATGATCCGCGAGAAGATCTTCCGCATGACCAGCCAGGAGGTCCCCTACGGAATCGCCGTCCAGGTGGAGGACTTTGAGGAGAAGCCGGAGAAGAACCTGGTGGTGATCAGCGCCGTCGTCCATGTCGAACGCGAAAGCCACAAATCGATCATCCTCGGCAAACAGGGGGGGATGATCCGGCGCATCGGCAAGGCCGCCCGCGAGGACATCGAACGTCTGCTGGGCACCCGCGTCTTTCTCGAAATCTTCGTGCGCATTCAGAAAGATTGGACCCGTTCCCCCCATCTGCTGCGAGAGATGGGATACGATTAATCAACCATGGCCGCACCCTGCGGCGATTTGAAACGGAAGCGTCATGTCCATCGTAGCTATTGTCGGCCGGCCGAACGTCGGCAAGTCGACCCTCTTCAATCGCATCCTCGGGCAACGTAAGGCGATCGTCGAGGATTACCCCGGCGTCACCCGCGACCGCAACTACGCCGAGGTAACCCGGTACGAGAAACCCTTCACGCTCATCGATACCGGCGGGTTCGAACCCGATACCCGCGAGTCGATCCTTGCCCAGATGCGTACCCAGTCGCAACTCGCCGTCGAGGATGCCGATGTGATCCTGATGGTGATGGACGGCAAGGAAGGGCTCCACCCGGCCGATCACGAGGTCGTCTCGATGCTGCGCCGCAGCGACAAACCGGTGTTGTTCGTGGTCAACAAGGTCGACGGCGAACGGGACGAGGAGATGACCAGCGAATTCTACGGCCTGGGGATCGAGGCGTTCTTCACGGTTTCCGCGGAGCATGGCCGGGGGGTCAAGGACCTTGTGGCGGTACTGCTCGAGAGCCTCCCGGAAGCGAAGCCCGCCGAGGAGCATGCGGGCATCGTCAATCTCGCCGTCATCGGGCGTCCCAACGTCGGCAAGTCGTCGCTGGTGAATCGGCTGCTCGGCTTTGAGCGGGTCGTGGTCAACCCGCTCTCGGGGACCACTCGAGACAGCGTCGATACACCCTTCACCTACAACCGCCAGCGTTACCAGTTGATTGATACGGCCGGGATCCGGCGCAAGGGGAAAGTGAGCGTAACCACAGAGAAGTACAGCGTTGTTCAGGCCCTCAAGTCGATGGAGCGTGCCGACGTGGTGCTGGTTCTGGTGGACGCCGCGGAGGGGATCACCGACCAGGATCTTACTGTAGCGGGCTACGCCCACGAAAAGGGGCGTGCGGTGGTGCTGGTGGTCAACAAGTGGGACCTGGTGGAGAAGGACAGTCGCACCTCCGGCGAGTTCATCAAGCGCCTGCGCGAGACCTTCCGCTTCCTTCCCGATGCACCGATCGTGTTCATCTCGGCCCTGACCGGCTTGCGGGTCAGCAAGATCATGGGGGAGGTCGAGAAGGTCGTCGCCGAGTATCGCAAGCGGATCCCCACGGCCCAGCTCAACAACGTCCTGCAGGAGGCCATTCGTGAGCATCCACCTGCGGTCTTCCGCGGCAAGCGCCTGAAAATCTTTTACATGACGCAGGTTTTCGATTCTCCACCGGGTTTCGTGATCTTTGTCAGCGAACCCGAGGGGATTCACTTCAGCTACAAGCGTTTCCTCGTGAACAAGCTCCGGGAGTCTTTCGGCTTTACGGGTGTCCCGATCCGTCTCCATTTCCGCAAACGGGAACATTGACGTGTCCGTCGTCCTGGCGGGAAAAAAACTTTACTTGCCGTCCCCCCTGAGATATATTAAACCCTATTTAATTCCAAGCTGTTACGTATTTTGATGGGAGCTTCCAGCACCTGTTCCCAAAAGGAATGATATGAGTCTGGTTGGAAACCTAGAGGATCTCGGCCTGGGCGAGATCCTCCAGATCGTCAGTCTGAGCCGTAAATCGGGGATCCTGACGCTGCAATGCCATGAGAAGGAAGGGAAGATCTTCTTTGCCGATGGTCAGGTGACTCGTGCCTGCGTCAATTCGCGGCGCGAGAACTTCGGCGAGGTCCTCGTGCATCGCGGTGTCGCGAGTGTCGAGGCCGTGGTTTCTGCTGTCGAGGCTCTTCAGGGGAGTCCGGACAAGAGTCTGTCCCAGGTCCTCGCCGAAGAGCACGGGGTTGCTGCCGAGCAGGTCGACGGACTGGCCAAGGAGACGGTCGAGAATATTGTCTACAGCTTCTTCGCCTGGGAGGAGGGGACGTTCTCCTTCGCGCTTGGCGATCCCATAGAACTCGGAGAGGAGGTTTTTCATCCTCTCCATTTCGTATTTGAAGACGGCTTGAATCCCCAGTGGCTCGCCATGGAGGGGAGCCGCATCCTCGACGAAAAGCGCCATCGCGGTGAATCCCCAGACGACGAGGATGACACGCCGCCGATCGACGCCCTTGCGGCGCTGTTCCCAGCCGGGGGAGGGGGGCAGGGCGCGCCTTCCGCATCCGCACCCGAAACGCCCTCAGCTGCCGTCGAGTCGTCATCGGCGCCGCAGGGAGCACCTTCCTCGGTTCTCTACCTGATCGACGACGATGAAATGACCCGTGAAGGTCTCGCGGAGGCGTTCGGCCAGTTCGGCGTCAGCAGCGAGACCTTTTCCGATTCGTCCCGTTATATCGAGGCTCTCGGTGCGGTGTCCGATGGGGCCCAGCCGGTAGCTGTTATCGACCTGATCATGCCGCGGGCCGATGGGAGCGGTATCCTCGGCGGCCTCGAGCTGCTCGAAAAAGTCCGCCAGGCCCATCCTCAACTTCCGATCCTGATGATCAGTGACCACCCCAACCCGGAGGCAGAGGAACGCGTCCGGGCCCTCGGCGTCGCGGAGCTGCTCTACAAACCCAAGAAGAGCGAGGTACGGACGCCGGCAGGTCGGGAAGGTCTGGCCGACCTCGCGGCGGCGGTCGTGGCCCGCCTCAACACGCTCTCGACATCGGTAGAAGACGCACCTCGTCCTGCTTCGGACCTGTTCAATCTCGGCGAGGAGATGCGCCTCGAGTTCGGCGATGGTGATGCGGATTTTGTCCCTGCCCGTGGCCCCCAGAGCCCGGGCCTGCACCTGCTGCGCGGTATGCTCGCGGAACTTCAGAATCCCGCTCTTGGCGGGGGGATTATTTTGCTGGTACTGCGTTTTGCCAGCGAGCTGATGAACCGTGCCGTGATCTTCGTGGTCAAGGAAGATGAAGTCTCCGGGCTCGGACAGTTCGGGATCGAGTCGAGTCACGAGCCGGCCGACGTGCTGGTGCGCAAGATGAGCATTCCGCGTGGGGCCGGGTCGGTGTTTGATCAGCTGGTTGAACAGATGACCGTACAACGAGTTCGCCTCGGCAACGGCGAGTGGGACAACTATCTCCGGACGCAGCTCGGTGGCGGGGATCCGGCCGAGGTCTTCCTCGGTCCCCTGATCAGCGAGGGGAAGGTCGTGGCGATTCTCTATGGTGACAATCTCCCGGAGCAGGTCCCGGTCGGGGATACCGAATCGCTCGAGATATTCCTCTCGCAGGCCGGTATCGCCATGGAAAAGGCGCTGCTGGAGCGGCGCCTGCGCGTCAAGGCGGAATGACTAATACTCCAACCTTTTCAGGGGGGTTCACGTGGCAAAGAAAATCCTCGTAACAGAAGATTCAGCAACCATGCGGGCGCTGATCTCCTCGACGCTTCAGGCCATGGGCGATTTCGAAATCGTAGAGGCCGCGAACGGTTTCGAGGCGTTGCGCATGCTCCCCCGTGAAAAATTCGACCTTGTCATTACCGACATCAACATGCCGGATATTAACGGTCTCGAGCTGGTCAGTTTTATCAAGAAAAATGATCAATACCGTGGAATTCCGTTGTTTATCGTGAGTACTGAAGGGAGCGAGCGGGACAGGGAAAAAGGGATGTCTCTCGGCGCGGATGCCTACCTGGTCAAGCCGTTTTCGCCTACCCAGCTCCAGGAACTGGTCCGCCAGTACCTCGGCTAGGAGGGAACGTTGAGCGACAACATCTCCCCATCAGCGATCCGGGAGTTTCTCGGCGAGGCCGAAGAGATTTTCGAAAAACTGAACCTCGACCTGGTTGAGCTTGGCGAGCGCGCAGACAGCGGCGAGTCCGATCCGGATTTGCTCAACAGCATTTTCCGCGGCGCACACTCGCTCAAGGGGCTGGCCGGCATGTTCGGTTTTACCGACATCGGCGAATTGTCGCACCACATGGAAAACCTGCTCGACAGCTTGCGACTCGGCAAGGTCCCCCTCAACGAGATCCTGGTCGAGACCCTGTTCGAGTCCCTCGAGTCGCTTACCCGGCTGGTTCACGGCAAGGGTGAAAAAATCGACTTCACCTTCGACGTAACCCCCCTGATCGGCAAAATAGACGGCGTTCTCAAGGGGGGCGGGGGGGATTCCCGCGGCGACCTGCTGGGAAAGTCCAATATCGACGCTTCGATCCTGTCGGTGCTGACCGAGTTCGAGGAACACCGGCTGCTCGAGAATCTCAAGCAGGGTCGCAACATCCTCAAGGTCAAGGCGACTTTCAGCCTGGAGAATTTCGACAGCGAGCTCGCGTCGATGACAGCCACCATCAAGAAGGAAGGGGAGGTGATCTCCACGCTTCCTTCCTCGTCGGTCGATATCAGCGAAGGGATCGCCTTCGAGTTGCTGGTCGGGACCTCCCGGGACCCCGAACAGATCGGTAGCCTGCTCGGTGACAAGGGGGGGGAGATCGAGGTCGTTACCTCCGCTGCGCCGGTAGCCAAACCCGAAGAGGTGCCCGAAGCGCTTGCCGGAGTCGCAATCCTCGGAGAAGAGGCGGGCGGTTCGCTCCGCTCCATCAGCCGGATGGTCCGGGTCGATATCGAAAAGCTCGACAGCCTGATGAACATCGTCGGTGAGCTGGTGCTGGCCAAGGCGGCCATCGGGGACGTCGGTGAGCGCCTCAAGACCCTCGGGAGCATTGAACTCGGCGCCGACCTGCAAAAGGCGACCCGTATTCTCGAGCGGCGGCTCGAAGAACTCCAGAAGGGCGTCATGGATGTTCGGATGGTTCCGGTGAGCCAGCTGTTCGACAAGCTGACCCGGATCGTGAGGCGGGTTTCGAGCGAGTCCGGCAAGAAGGTCTCCCTCGAGATCTCCGGCGCCGAAACCGAACTGGACAAGTTGATCGTCGAGGAGCTCTCCGATCCGCTCGTCCACATTATCCGCAACAGTATCGACCACGGTATCGAGTCCTCTTCCGAACGGGTCGCCGCGGGCAAGACGGAAAAGGGGAGCATCTCCCTCAAGGCGTACCAGAAGGGCAACCACGTCGTCATCGAAGTGGCGGATGACGGCCGCGGGATCAACCCGGAAAAAGTACGCAAAAAAGCAGTCTCCAAGAAGCTGATCGACAAGAATGCCGACTTGACCAAGGAGGAGATCCTCGAACTGATTTTCCTCCCCGGCTTTTCCACTCAGGAGGAGGTCAGCGAGCTCTCCGGCCGCGGGGTCGGCATGGACGTGGTCAAGAACAACATCTCCTCGCTCTCCGGGATGATCGAAATCGATACCGAAACGGGTGAGGGGACGCGCATCTCGCTGACCCTGCCGATCACCCTGGCGATCATCAAGGCTCTGGTCATCCAGGTCTGCACTAAAACTTACGCGGTTCCCATAAATTCTGTGCTCGAGACCCTGATGATCGATTCCTCGCTGATCCGTACCATCGAGAGACGCGAGGTGATCGAGTTGCGTGAACAGACGCTCCCGTTGATCCGCCTCGGCAAGGTCTTCGATCTCCCCGGGGGGAACGACAAGAAGGAGAACTACTTCGTGGTGGTGGTCGGGCTGGCCGACAAGCGTGTCGGTCTGCTCGTCGATGAGCTTCTGGGTCAGCAGGATGTGGTCATCAAGTCGCTCGGTCAGGCCCTCAACTTTATCAAGGGATTTGCCGGGGCCGCCGACCTCGGCAAGCAGAAGACGATTTTGGTTCTCGATGTCGGCGGGCTGATCAGCGAAGCCCTGCGAGGAGAAGCAGCCGCGTATGTATGAGAGCTTCTTCGGGCTCAGGGAGCGGCCCTTCAGCAAGACCCCCGACCCCCGCTATCTGTACATGAGCAAGGGGCACCGGGAAGCTCTCTCGAGACTGTTGTACGCGGTGGAAGAACGCGACCTGATTCTGCTCACGGGCGAGATCGGCTGCGGCAAGACCACCCTGTCGCGCAAGTTGATGGACGAGCTCGACGACGACGATTACCGCATCATCCTGTTCGTCAACCCCCGCCTGACTCCAATGGAGTTCCTGCGCGGTCTTGCACTGCGGCTGGGGGTCGATGAGCCGTCACAAGGAAAGACGGACCTGCTTGAACAGATCGGCGAAGCGTTGTTCGATTTTTACCAGCGTGACATCTGTCCGGTGCTGGTGATTGACGAAGCCCAGCTGGTGCCCCACAAGGAGACGTTTGACGAAATCCGGCTGCTGACCAATTACCAGCTTGACGACCAGAACCTGATCAGCGTGGTGCTGATGGGGCAGCCTGAATTGCGCAAGCGTTTGGCACACCCCGTCTACGAGCCTTTGCGGCAGAGGGTCGGGATGCAGTATGACCTCAAGCCGCTTTCGCTTGAGGAGACCGCCGAGTACCTCGACTTCAGGGTTTCAACCGCCGGGGGGGCACCGGGTCTTTTCCTCTCGGATGCCGTCTCGCTGGTACATGAGTACTCCGGAGGTATTCCGCGTAAAATCAACCATGCTGCTTCTCTGGCGCTTCTCGAGGCGTTCGGCCGGGAGACCCCCCTGGTCGATGCCGAGATACTCGAGGCCGTCATGGAGGAGCTGGTGCTGACCCGTTAACCAAGAGGCGGACTGATGTTGAATCTTTCCGATATACGCAAGAAAGCCCGCAAGGGGAAAAAAGGCAAAAAGGGCGCTGTCGAAGAGTCCGGTCTGACGCCTGACGAGAAAGCCATTCTCGAACAAGCGGAGTCTGACGAGGAACTCATTATCGACGGCGTACTCCTTGACCCCGAGCCGGAACCCGAGCCGGAACCCGAGCCGGAACCCGAGCCGGAACCCGAGCCGGAACCCGAGCCGGAACCCGAGCCGGAACCCGAGCCGGAACCAGTTAAGAGGGTTGCCGCGAAGGGAAAAGCGCGCACGAAGGCGCCGATACCTGAAGCGGAGCCCGAGCCGGAGCCGGTGCATTACGATGATCCCCTGGAGGCGTTGTTCAATTTCAAGGGAGATGTCGACTTTGCGACCGAGGAGGCCTATTTTCAGGGACTGGTCGGCAGCGCCGTCGAGAACGACGACAATGTCCGCCAGATGCTCTCCTTCGCCCTCGGGGACGAAGAGTACATGATCGATATTCGCGACGTGCGCGAAATCATCAAACTGCGCGAGATCACGGATATTCCCCGGGCACCGTATTTCATTCTCGGGATCATCTCGCTGCGTGGCAGCATCATCCCGGTGTTCGATCTTAAGAAGCGCCTCAAGCTCGGTGCCGTCGCCCCTTCCCCGGATGTGCGTATCGTGGTCTGTCAGAAGGGGAATCTGACGGTCGGGCTGATGGTCGAGCGGATCAACCAGGTTGTTCGGTTACCGCACAAGAGTATCGAGTCAACTCCGGCGATTCTTTCCGGGCTTGATCGTGATTTGGTCGAGGGGGTTGGCCGGTATCAGAGGCGGATGCTCATCCTGCTCGACCTGGCCAGTGTAATGGACGCCGAACTTTTCTAGGAGAGGGCTATGTCGAAAAAGAGAATTCTCGTGGTCGAAGACGAAGAGAGTCTACTGAAGCTCGAAAGCATCCTGCTGACCTCCAAGGGGTACGATGTACAGGGCGCGACGAACGGCCAGGAAGCCCTTGACCTGCTGGCCGAGTCGCAACCCGACCTGATTCTGCTCGACATCATGTTGCCGAACATGGACGGCTTCGAGGTCTGCCGACGGATCAAGGAGAATCCCGAAACGCGCCATATCCCTGTGATCATGCTGACCGCCAAGAAGAGTCGCGAGGACATGGCCAAAGGGCACGAGGTCGGTGCCGACTGGTACATCACCAAACCGTTCAAATCGGCCAACGTGGTAGAGACCATCCAGAGGTTCCTGAACAAGTAATGGACAAGAACGCCAAGGACAAGGCGGCAGCCGTCGCCAAGGGGCGCAAGGAGATCCAGCTCGCCTGTTTCCGTATCGGCACCGAGCTGTACGGTCTCGATATCATGCGGATTCGTGAGATCATCCGTCCTCAGAAGCTCACCGCAGTGCCGCGTGCTCCGACATTCATCGAGGGGGTGATCAACTTGCGCGGCGTGGTGATCCCCGTGGTCGATATGCGCCGACGCTTCGGTCAGGATATCCCCCCTGCCAACCGTCACAACCGGATCATCATCTGCAACGTCATGGGGAAAATCCTCGGCCTGACAGTGGACGAGGTCGCCGAGGTCCGCCGCTACACCCGTGACGATATCCAGCCGGCTCCCCAGTTTCTCAAAGGGAAGGGGGCCGAGTTTTTTCTTGGCGTCTGTCGTCGGGACGATGAATTGATCATGGTACTCGACCTGGAGAAGATTCTTTCTACCGAGGAGCAGATTGACCTCGAGAGGGTGTCCTGAGGCAGGTCACAGGGTTGCCATGTCGCAGAAGATTGGTGTCAATATGATCGTCAGTTGTCCTGATTGCACAGCCAAGATGCAGATCAAGTTCGATCGCGAACGCCTCAAGGGGAAGCGGGTTACCATCCGTTGCGCCAAGTGCCGGCACGTTTTCAAGACCGAACTTGCCACCACCACGGTAGCTTACGGCGATGCCTCCGATCCGGGCGACCTGCGTGTTCTGGTGGCCCACAGCGATCGCGAACTGTGCGAAGCGGTAGCCAGTATCCTGACCCGGGAGGGGATCTCGTTCAATGTCTGTCACGATGGCGAGTGTGCCCTGCAGAGCCTCGACAGTCAGCCTCCCCATGTGGCCTTGATGGATGTGGCGCTCCCGGGTCTCTATGGTTTCGAAGTGGTCGACAAGATTCGCAATCGGCCAGGACTGGAAACCGTCAAGATCATCCTGCTCTCCTCGGTGTATAACAAGGCAGCCTACAAGCGCACACCTCAAACACTCTACGGTGCCGACGATTACCTTGAGAAGCACCATATCCCCGACAAGCTGATTCTAAAGATCAAACGCTTGACTGACGCAGAGTCAGAGCAGGCCCCCCCTCCCAGCCCCGACCAGTCGCCATCCCCCTCTGACGCGAGTGAGTCGAACTTCTGGGATGAGATGGGCGACAAGATCCGCCAGGCTGACGAGAATGAAACCCAGTCCGAGGAAAACGCAGCGGATATTGAGAAGGCCATGCGGCTGGCCCGGATCATCGTTTCAGATATCGCCCTCTATAACGAAGATAAAGTGACGAGCGGGGTGCGCGACGGGAATTTCTACGACATGCTCCGGGACGAGATCAACGAGGGGCGCAAACTGTACGATTCGAGGGTCTCCCCCGAGATTCAGGCCAGAGGGGATTTTTTGTCGGACGCGTTTGAAAATTTCATTGCACGCCGCAAAGCGGGACACGCCTAGCCCCGGGGATGCCATGAACGAGTTCTCGCACCAATCGGTTCAAGATATGCTGACGTCTGCTGACGAGGAACAACGTCTTCAGGGGGTCCGCCTGCTGCGTCAGGCCCCGCCGGGCGAGGATCTCGAAGGGCTGCTGCTAGGGCTGGGAGACGCATCCTGGCGTGTTCGCAAGGAGGCGGTCGAGGCATTTCTGCTCCGCCCCCGTAACGGCGAGTCGGTCGAGAGGATCGCCAAGCAGCTCTACTCCGAAGAGAATGCCGGGTTGCGCAATGCCGCCATGGAAATTCTCGTGCGCCTGGGGCGCCAGTCCCTCGAGGTCCTTCACCGCGAGCTCAAGAGCACCGATCACGACGTCCGCAAGTTTGCCGTCGACATTCTCGGTGAAATCCGCGATCCCGAAAGCGTCGACTATCTCGTCGAATCGTTGCGCGACGAAGATGAGAACGTCCGCAATGCGGCCGCGGAGAACCTCGGCAAACTCCGGGCCGCCAAGGCTGTCCCGGCCTTGCTCGATGCCATGGAGATACCGGACGTCTGGTTCCGGTTCACCATCCTTGAAGCGCTCTCGAAGATCGGCAGCCGTTTCGACCTGGATCGACTTCTGGCCTATACGTCCGAACCGCTGTTGCGCAAGGCGCTCTTCGACTGTCTCGGGCACATCGGTGACGAAAGCGTGGTGCCGGTCCTCGTGGAAGGGCTCTCCGACCCGATGCGCAACGTTAAGGAAGCGGCGGCGCTCGCCCTGGTCCATCTCGGGCGGCGTTCGCCCGAAGCGGTGAGGACGGCGTTTCTAGCCGTTGGCGGTGACGAGCACGGTGCAACGGCGCAGGCGTTTATCGTCGAGGGTGACGACAGTTTGCGAGAGGCTGGTCTTATTCTGCTCGGTTGGATCGGCGATCCGCGTAACGCCTCCTCTCTGCTGCAGTTGCTGGACGACGAGCGGCTCGGTCAGCAGGCGGGCTCGGCTCTCATGAACCTCGGAGTTTCCGGGGTGTCCCGACTGATCAAGGACAATCTGCACGCCGATGCACGTACCCGGGCCGTGTTGTGTCAACTCGCTGCCGGGGTCGGTTGTCGCCAGGTCTCCGAATTCCTCCTGACCTCCGCAGGGGACCACGAGCCCGAGGTGAAGATGGCGGCTTTGCAGGCCCTCGGTCAGTTGCAGATCGTTGAGGGGATTCCTCTCCTGGCTGCGGCGCTCACCGAACCCCTGGAGCAACTGCGGGAAATTGCCTCCGCGTCACTGGCGCAACTGGGGCGAAATCACAGCGACAGGGTCCTCGCCGCGATCGAACCCTATTTTGATCATGACGACTCCAACCTGAGGGTTGCCGCGGTTTCCGTGGTCGGGCACCTCAGCGGTCCGGAGGTCGAAAAGCATCTGCAGCATGGCCTGAAGGATGTTTCCGCGGAGGTGCGCGTTGCCGCGGTCAGGGCCATGGGCGCCTACACCGGTTCCGGGCAGCTGAGGGTTTTGCGCCTGGCACTGACCGACGAGGACCCCGAGGTTCGTGTTCAGGCCGTCGAGATTCTTGGTCGCAGTGATGACGAGGATGTGCTCGAATCTCTGGGGGTCGCCATGCAGGACGAGGACATCTGGGTGCGTGCCGCCGTTTCCAGGGTTCTCGGGCACTTCGGCGGCAGCGCGCTGCCGCTGGTCGAAGTGGCGGTCAAGGACCCGGTCGGGCTGGTCGCTATCGCAGCGATGGAAACCCTCTGCGACGTCGCCCCCGAACGCGCTTCGGAGGTGCTCGCGGCGGCACTGTTTAACGACGATGAAGAAGTGGTTCGGACGGCCATGCAGCTTCTGGTTCGCATCGGTCACGGTGAAGCCCTGCTCGCCGCCAGCGACCGGCTGCTGCAGCATCCCTACGCGATGATTCGTCGCGCGTGCATTGAGCATCTGGTCGATATCGAGGGGAGCGCCGTCCGCCCACGCCTTGAGGCGCTCCTGACCACCGAACACGACGAGCAGATTCTTCACCAGATCCAAGACCTTCTCTCACTGATGGACCCGGATCGCGAGTAATCAAGAGATGCTGATTTTTGCCCCCGACATCCCGATGAATGAAGACGAGTTCCGACAGTTCAGGGACTTCGTCTATCAGCATTGCGGCCTGCATTTCACAACGGACGGCAAATATCTGCTGGAGAAGCGGCTCGCCAAGCGTCTGCAGCATCACAAGCTTTCCAGCTACAAGGATTACTACTACCTGCTTCGCTACGGGCGGGACAAGGATCAGGAGCTGGCCGAGGTCATCGACGCCCTGACCACCAACGAAACCTATTTTTTCCGCGAGGAGTACCAGCTCAAGACTCTCTTCGAGGAGATCCTCCCCGAGATCTGTGCCCGCAAGGAGGCCGCCGGGAAAAAGAAGCTGCGGATCTGGAGCGCCGGCTGTTCGTCCGGAGAGGAACCGTACACCCTGGCGATGCTCTTGCTGCAGAAGCCTTCTCTCGCCGGCTGGGAACTCGAAGTGATCGGGACTGACATCAGCCACCGCGTGCTGAATATCGCGCGCAAGGGGGTTTATGCCGCGGCCTCATTCCGGACCACCGAGCAGTACTATCTCGAGCGCTATTTCAGCCCCGTCGAAAACGACAAGTACCGCATCAATGACGAGGTCCGGGACCTGGTAACGATCAGCCACCTGAACCTGTTTGAAAATCAGCGCGTCGCCCTGCTCGGCAAGATGGATGTCGTCCTGTGCCGTAACGTGATCATCTACTTCGACCTGGCCGCCAAAAAGAAGGTCGTGCAGAATCTTTTTGACCGCCTCCACCCCGAGGGATACCTGCTTCTCGGCCATTCCGAGTCCCTGATGAACATCAGCACCTCTTTCGTGCTGAGACATTTCCTCAACGACATGGTCTACCAGCGACCCGCTGATGCCCCGTTGTTCAGTGGAGTCCAGCCATGAGCAGGACGCTGCGAGCACTGGTTGTCGATGATTCCGCGTTCAATCGCCGCACCATCACCCGCATTCTCGAAGGGATCCCTGGGGTACGGGTTGCCGATTATGCCACCGATGGCGAAGAGGCGCTGCGGAAGGTCTTCGACCTGAAGCCCGACCTGATTACCCTCGACCTGGAAATGCCGCGCATGGACGGGTTCACGTTCCTGCGTATCGTCATGCAGAACCGACCGACGCCGGTGATTGTCGTCTCGGCGCGCTCCGAGGACGAGAACGTCTTCAAGGCTCTGGAATTCGGGGCGGTCGATTTCGTGGCCAAGCCCGCCGGGCGGATCAGTCCCGAACTGTCAAACATCCGCGATGACCTGGTGCGCAAGGTCGAGGCGATTGCCGGTGCGGACCTGAGCAAGATCGTTCAGCGCAAGAGCTCGGCTGCGGCGGCTGTCGAACCGGCTGCTGAAGAGGTGTCGGAGGCCCGGGAAACGGAGGTGCTCGCCGGCCCCAAGATGGTGGTCATCGGGGCCTCGACGGGTGGTCCGCCAGCCCTCCAGGACGTGCTTTCCAGCATCGATCGTCGTGTCCCGGCCGCCTTCTGTGTCGCCCAGCACATGCCGCCGGGGTTTACCAAGGCGTTTGCCGAGCGCCTGAACCGCTACTGTGACCTGGAAATCATTGAGGCGCAGACCGGGGATCTTGCCAAGCCCGGGAGAGTGCTGATCGCGCCGGGGGGGTGCAATCTGACCCTGCGCTGGCATGGTAACCGGGTCATTGCCCATGTCATCGAACCGGAACCCAATCAGCGCTACGTCCCCTCCGTCGATATTCTGTTTCTTTCGGCCTGCAAGATATACGCTGGCGATCTGATGGGGGTGGTGCTGACCGGCATGGGGAACGACGGCGCGCGCGGCGCCAGCGTCATCAGCAAGGCAGGTGGTGAGATTCTTGCGGAGTCGCAGGACACCAGCGTGGTTTTCGGAATGCCCAAAGAGACGATTCACGCTGTTCCGGATTGCGCGGTGCACCCGCTGGGCGAGATCGGTCCATCGATCATGAAGCGCTTCAGGAAGCAGCTTTCTTAGAGAGAAGGGTGGATATTTTCCTCCCGGACTGCTAGGATGAGTTCGTTTAACTTTATAAGCTTCAAGGAGAAAATCGATGCCTGAGATGGAAGACGAAAAAGGCGGCCAGAAGAAGGTTGAAGAGTTTCTTCAGCTTTTCAAGAAGGGCGCTGAGTTCACTCAGGATCTGCTCAAAGAGAACGAGCGCCTGCGCTTTCAGCTGCTGGATGTCGAGTCGAAGTGCAAGGGCAAGGATGTTCCCCCCGGTGACCAGGAGTCCGAAATCGCCAAGCTGAAGCGGCGGATCGAGGCCATGGAGCAGGAGAAGGAGGATATCCTCGGGCGCATCAAGCAGGTCGAAGAGGAAAACATCGATTTTGCCAACCGTTACGTCGATATCGAGAACGAGAACAACATGCTCGCCAATCTCTATATCGCATCGTACCAGCTCCATTCGACCCTCGATTTCAAAGAGGTCCTCCAGATCATTACCGAGATCATCATCAACCTGATCGGCGCCGAGGAGTTCGCCATTCAGTTGCTCGATGAAAAGGTCAACAAGCTGACAGCCGTGGCTACCGAGGGGATTTCAGTCGCCGAGGTTCCCAAGATTGCACTCGGCGAAGGGATCATCGGTCAGATGGCCAAGACCGGCGAGAACTATTTCGCCGAGGACCTCGAGGGCTATCAGAAGGACTTACTGCACCCGATGGTGTGTATCTCCCTGAAGATCAAGGAGCATGTCATCGGGGTCCTTTCGATTTTCAAGCTGCTCGAGCAGAAAGAGCGCTTTGCCGATGTCGATTACGAACTGTTTACGTTGTTGGCCGGGCATGCCGCGACGGCCATCTTCTCGTCGAAGCTCTACTCTGAATCTGAGCGCAAGCTCAACACGATTCAGGGGTTCATCGACTTGATGACGAAATAAGTTTCGGAGGGAATGCAATGATGTCCACACCTTCTTATACAGTGCTGATTGTCGAAGACTCTCCGACCATGCGCCAGCTAATTGCCTTTGCGCTCAAGCGGATTCGCGGCATTAAGATTGTCGAAGCGCAGGACGGGGTCGACGGGCTGAAGAAGCTGTCGGGAGATAAGTTTGACCTGATCCTGAGCGACATCAATATGCCGATCATGGATGGACTGAAGCTCGTCAGCCTGGTGCGTCGAGACCCTAACTTCAAGGATGTGCCGATCGTCATCATTACGACCGAAGGGGCCAGTGAGGACCGCGAAAGGGCACTCGCGCTCGGGGCCAACGACTACATCACCAAGCCGATCCAGACCACCCAGATTCTCGACGTGGCCCGGCGCCTGCTCAATATCAGTTGATCGTGAGTGGCGGCGCTGCGCTGCCGTCAAAGAAAACAGCTTCGCTGTCGCGAAGAAACCATGGAGGTTCATTTGTCCAAAGAAGAAGCGATTGAAGTCGAAGGTTCCGTGGTGGAGCCGCTTCCCAATGCCATGTTTCGGGTCAAGCTCGATAACGGGCACGTGGTGCTGGCCCACATCTCGGGCAAGATGCGTAAATACTACATCCGTATCCTCCCCGGTGACCGGGTTACGGTGGAGCTCTCCCCGTATGATCTCAGCCGGGGACGTATCACCTACCGGGAGAAGTAACTCGACGGCCTCAACTGTACCGGTCCGCTCGGACCGGTTCGCATCATTTAATCCGCAGGAGTTACTCCCTGCGGGGCAATACCGGCGCTGGCCGGTATTCCTGTTTATGCCACTGTTTTAGGAGCGGTACCCATGGAAGAGAGATACAATCCGTCGGCTGTCGAGGAGAAATGGCAGCAGCTCTGGGAGGCGAACAAGAGTTTTCGGGTGACGGTAGACCCGTCACGACCGAAATACTACGTGCTCGAAATGTTCCCTTACCCCTCCGGACGGATCCATATGGGGCATGTGCGCAACTACTCAATCGGTGACGTGGTCGCGCGTTTCAAGGCCTTACGTGGGTTCAACGTTCTGCATCCGATGGGTTGGGACGCCTTCGGCATGCCGGCCGAGAATGCGGCCATCCAGCACGGCACCCACCCGGCCAAGTGGACCTACGAAAACATCGACAACATGCGCACCCAGCTCAAGCGGATGGGGCTCTCCTACGATTGGGACCGGGAGTTTGCGACCTGCGATCCGGGGTATTATCGCTGGGAGCAGCTGGTTTTCCTGCGCATGCTCGAGCGGGGTCTGGCCTACAAGAAAAAATCGTCGGTCAACTGGTGCGACACCTGTCAGACCGTTCTGGCCAATGAACAGGTCGAGGACGGGTGCTGCTGGCGGTGTGACAACGAGGTTCAGCCCAAGGAGCTCGAACAGTGGTTCTTCAAGATCACCGATTACGCCGAGGAGCTGCTGGAATGGATTGACAAGCTCCCGGGTTGGCCCGAGCGCGTTCTGACCATGCAGCGCAACTGGATCGGCAAGAGCTACGGCTGCGAAATCGATTTTCCGGTTGCCGACAGTGACGACTCGGTGCGCGTCTTCACCACTCGGGTAGACACCCTGTTCGGCGCGACGTTTATGAGTCTTGCTCCTGAACACCCGCTGGTCGAGCGCCTGGTGACGGACGATCAGCGCAGTGCCGTAGAGGCGTTTATCGCCAAGGTGCGACGCCAGGACAAGCTTCTCCGGACCAGCGACGAACTGGAGAAGGAGGGGGTCTTCACGGGCTCCTACTGCATCAATCCCGTCACCGAAGAACGGATCCCGGTCTATCTGGCCAACTTCGTTCTGATGGACTATGGGACCGGCGCAGTCATGGCGGTCCCTACCCACGATCAGCGCGATTTCGAGTTCGCCCGCAAATACGGGCTGTCGCTCCGGATCGTCATCCAGCCCGAAGGCGAGATACTCGATGCGCAGACCTTGAGCGAGGCCTGGGAAGGCGCCGGCGTGCTGGTCAACTCCAAGCGTTTCGACGGTCTGTCCAACGAGGAGGCGAAGTCCGCCATCGCCGACGCACTCGAAGCTGCAGGGCAGGGTAAGAAGACCGTCAACTACCGGCTGCGCGACTGGGGTGTTTCCCGCCAGCGTTACTGGGGGACGCCGATCCCGATCATCTACTGCGACGCTTGCGGCGCGGTCCCCGTGCCGGAAAAGGACCTGCCGGTCGTGCTCCCTCACGATGTCGCCTTCACGGGAGAGGGAGGGAGCCCGCTGGCGAAGCACGAGGCGTTCGTCAAGGCGGACTGCCCGAGCTGCGGAAAACCTGCGCGTCGCGAGACCGATACCTTCGATACCTTCGTCGAGAGTTCCTGGTATTTTGCCCGCTACGCCTGCCCCGATCATGACGGCCCGCTCGATGCGGCGCAGGTCAAGTACTGGCTCCCTGTCGATCAGTACATCGGCGGCATCGAGCACGCTGTCATGCACCTGCTCTACTCCCGCTTTTTCACCAAGGTGCTACGCGACCTCGGGCTGATCGACCTCGATGAGCCGTTCAGCAACCTCCTCACCCAGGGGATGGTCTGCATGGAGACCCGCTCCTGCGACACCCATGGATGGCTGTACCCCGAGGAGGTCGTCGACGGCACGTGCAGCAAGTGCGGCAGCGAGGCAAAGGTCGGGCGGAACGAGAAGATGTCGAAATCGAAAAAGAACGTGATCGACCCCGACGCGCTTATCCGGACTTACGGTGCCGATACGGCGCGTCTGTTCTCGCTGTTCGCCTCTCCGCCCGAGAAGAGCCTCGAATGGAACGAGCAGGGTGTAGAAGGCTGTTTCCGCTTCCTGGGGCGTGTCTGGAGACTCGTCAACGAGAACCTTGAGCGGATCCAGGGAGCCTCCCTCCCGGCTGGAGTCGAGGGTGAGGCACGCGACTTGCGGCGCATGACCCACCGTACGATCAGGAAAGTCACCGAAGACGTCGACGGCCGCTTTCATTTCAACACCGCGATCGCCGCCTGCATGGAGCTGGTGAACGCTATCAGCGGCTTTGCGGCCAAGGACGAGCACCCCGGCGTACTGCGCGAGGCGATCGAGAGCCTGGTCAGGCTCCTGTCCCCCTTCGTCCCCCATATCTGCAGTGAGCTTTGGGAATGCCTCGGTCATGAGGGCTCTCTCGAGGCGGCAGGATGGCCTGAGTGCGACGCGTCTGCGCTGGTCGAGGACGAGGTCTTGATCGTGGTCCAAGTCAACGGCAAGGTGCGCGGCAAGGTGACCGTTGCCGCAGGAGCGGCCGAGGATGACGTCCGCAAGGCGGCTCTCGAGGACAGCAACGTGTCCCGGTTCATCGAGGGGCAGACCGTGCGCAAGGTGATCGTCATTCCTGGGCGCCTTGTCAACGTGGTGGTCGGGTAGGGGTGCCGGTGCGAGCTGTCGGAGCACTTATCCTCGGAGTCTGTATCGGCATTGCGGTCAGTGCCTGCGGTTACCGATTCGGAGCCGTGGGCCAGGGGGCGCAGGAAATCGCCGTTGCCATGTACGGCAACAGCACCCGGGAGCCGCTCCTTGAGAAGGAGCTCACCAACTTGCTGATCAGTGAGCTGGAAAGGAGCCCGGCTTTCACCCCCCGGGAAGTCGACACGCCGAGCCACCTGAGCCTCGAAGGGGTGGTCACGGGCTACAGCTCTACAGCGGTTGCCTACAACGCCGAGGATGAAATCGTTCGCTATCTCGTGCGGATTTCTGCCGTTTCGACCTTGCGCGAGGAGCCGAGCGGACGGGTCGTGTGGCGGGGAGTCAGCGATGCTGCCCAGGAGTATGCTGCTGACGAGGACAAAGCGCTACAGCGACAGCGTGAAGAATTGGCCCGCCTCGAGGCCCTTGCCCGCCTCGCCGAAGAGATCACCCAGCGTCTCGGACAGCGTTTCTAGGTCGCGTGCATGAATGCCGGCGAATTCAACAGCGCGGTACGTACCCATCAACTCCCCCCGGTGGTCTATCTTTTCGGGGCGGAAACCTTTTTGCGTGACCAGGCGCTGTCAGCCATCCGCGGCAGTTATGTCGATCCCGGCACGGTCGACTTCAACCTCGATATCGTTGAAGGGGGGAACATTGCCGCCGCCGCGCTCATCGACATGGCGAATGCCCTTCCGACCTTCGCCACCTGGCGACTGGTGATCGTGCGCGATGCCCACAAATTGGCGGCATCCGATCTCGAGGCGCTGAGCTCCTACCTGAAGAACCCGTCCCCCTCAACTCTGCTGGTCTTCGTCGGCGACAAGATCGACCGACGCAAGAAATTTTTCCACGATTTCAAGAAGCACGGCGCGCTGGTCGAGTTCAAGGAACTGTATGAAAACCAGATCCCGTCATTTGTTCGGGATAGGGCGGCCGAGGCCGGGATCCGCATGACCGAGTCGGCCATGGCCCTGTTCTGCAGGAGGGTCGGCACGGGGTTGCACGAAATTCATGGAGAGATCGTCAAGCTCGCCACGTACCTTGGGGAGCGCGAACTGGCCGATGAGGCAGACATCGAGGCGATCGTCTCGGAAAGCCGTTCGGAGAACGTTTTCAAGCTGACGGATGCCCTCGGTGAAGGTCGGTCCAGGGACGCACTGCAGATGTTGCGCAGGTTGCTCGAGGACGGCGAGGCGCCCCTGATGATCGTGGCGATGCTGACGCGCTATTACCGCCAGGTATGGAGCGCCTGCGAACTCCGCAGGCAGAATCTCGGCAAAGCCGAGATGGCGCGTCGTATCGGGATCAACCCCTATTTTCTCGACGGTCTGCTGGCGCAGTCGCGAAACAGTTCGCCTGCAGGTTGCCGGACCGCCTTCGAAACGCTACTCGAAACCGATCTGGCGCTTAAATCGAGCGGTGCGCATCCGACTGCGTTGATGGACCGGTTACTGCTGCGCCTGCTGGACCTGCGGGGAAAATAAAAGGGGCGCCGCAGCGCCCCCTGATGGAATCTTTTGTGATGACCGGGATCAGGCCAGGGAAGTGACCAGTTTGGTCAGCCGGGAGATTTTGCGGCTGGCGGTATTCTTGTGGATGACCCCCTTGGTCGAGGCCTTGTCGATGAAAGGGACCGCCTTGCCCAGGGCCGCCTTGGCGGCGTCCTGATCGCCGTTGGCCACGGCGTCGCGAACCTGCTTGACGTAGGTACGCATAGAGGAGCGGATATGGGTGTTGCGGGCGTTGCGCACGGCATTCTGGCGCATGCGCTTGAGAGCGGACTTGTGGTTAGCCAATGTATCCTCCGTAGGGAACGAGTGTTCGTTGTGTTGACAGCGTGGCGATTTATATCACCCGTTGTACCCACTGTCAAGAAAATATATTCCGCGATTTTTTTGATTTCCACATATAGATCAGGTAGATACGTCTTTAATCCGTGGGATGAAAATCTTTTAACGAAATTATATGGCTAGCGAAGACAGTAAAAGGACAATTTCACGCGCGACCGGCACCATGGCCATGGCCACCCTCGTCAGCCGCATTGCCGGCCTGATCAGGGATATGGTGATCGGCCGCTATTTCGGTGCAGGCTTCGCGACCGATGCCTTCTTCATGGCGTTCACCATCCCGAACCTGCTGCGGCGGTTCTTCGCCGAGGGCTCGCTGACCGCCGCGTTTGTCCCGACGTTTTCGGAGATCTATCGCCTCGAGGGACGGCGCGAGGCCGAGCGTATCTTTCAGATCTGCTGGACGCTTCTGCTGCTGGTGATGCTCGGCGTGACCGTCCTCGGCATTCTCGGGTCCCCCTGGCTCGTCAAGGGGATTGCCACCGGCTTCGCCGATATCCCGGGGAAGCTTGCCCTGACGGACCATCTCAACAGGTTGATGTTCCCGTATATCCTGCTGGTCAGCCTCCTTGCCCTGCTGACCGGTGTTCTCAACGTGTACGGACACTTCTTTCTTCCGGCCTTCTCGCCGGTGATGCTGAATCTGGCTTTGATCGCCTCGGCGCTGGTTGCTCAATCCTTTTTCGCGGTCCCCGTGCATGCCCTGGCCTACGGGGTCCTTATCGGGGGTGTCCTGCAGTTGGTGGTCCTGTATCCTGCACTGCGCCGCCACTCCATCCGCCTGCGCTTCAATTTTGCCTTTACCGAACCCCGTGTGCGGGCAATCGCCCGCCTCATGCTGCCGGGAGTTGTCGGGGTGGCTATTTACCAGATCAACGTCATCGTCACCCGCATCTTGGCATCGTTCCTCCCGGAGGGGAGCGTCTCCTACCTCTATTACGGGCAACGACTGTTCGAATTCCCCCAGGGGGTCTTCATCGTCGCCCTGGCCCAGGCGGTGTTGCCGACCATGAGCCGTCAGGCGGCCGACGGAGACGAGAGCGCTCTCCGGGATTCATTTCAATATGCGCTGCGCCTGATCCTGTTCGGTACCTTGCCGGCGGCACTTGGTCTGGTGCTGTGCGCCGTACCGGTCTATAGCCTGTTCTTCATGGGGGGCGCCTTCGATGTTCACGCGGTTCGTCAGTCGGCGCTGGCTCTGGCCGCCTATGCTCCGGGACTGCTATTCGTCGGTGTCAGCCGGGTCACCGTCCCGGTCTTCTATGCCCGCAAGGATACACGCACACCGGTGTGGATCTCTTTCTGGACGCTGCTGGTCAATGCCGGACTCGGACTGATGATGATGCGGTGGTACGGCCATGTCGGCCTGGCCTTGGCCCTGACACTCGCCTCGGCTTTCAATGCCCTGATCCTGCTCGTGGCGCTCAAACGGCACATCGGCCCTCTGGGGCTGGCGACCCTGCTCGGCTACCTGCTGCGTTTGCTCCCTTTACTGGTACTGATGGGCGCCGTCGTGTGGTTGCTGCTCCAGCAGGGGGACTGGTATGCTGTCGGTAAGCGCTGGATGAACGGCTGGTGGCTGATGGGTGCGACCCTCACCGGAGCGTTCTGTTATCTGCTCGGGGGACGGCTCCTGAATCTCCCCGAGGCCGAACAGCTTTTAGGTTTGATCGCCCGTCGCAGTGGGAGAAAGACATGATCGCGAGTCAGACAGACAGGTGCTACACCCTTATGGAATCTCCGTTCGGATGGCTCGGACTGGTCGCCGGTTCGTCCGGGCTGATCGCGGTAACCTTCAGGCCTGAGCGTGAAGACGTGCTCGCCGCACTATCTGAGGACTGTCCGCTTTGTGAGGAAGGGGCGCTCCCGGTACTGGACGCGGCCGCAAAGCAGCTGCGCGAGTATTTTGCCGGGAAGAGGAGGTCCTTCGATCTCCCCTGCGACCTGTCGGGGTGTTCAGATTTCGCGCGGCGGGTTCTTGGAGAGCTCGCCAAGGTCGCTTACGGCGAGCTGGTCAGCTACGGTGAACTGGCGCGTAGGGCCGGAGCCCAGGGGGCCGCGCGGGCTGTGGGGCGGGTGATGGCGTCGAACCCCATGCCATTGATTCTGCCCTGTCATCGGGTGGTCGCCGCAGACGGACGTTTAACGGGTTACTCGGGTGGTCGCGGTCTGGCAAGTAAGAGCACCCTCCTGGAGTTCGAACGGACTCACTCGACCAGCTGAAGATCCGGTCGTTCGGCGAGCAGGACACGGTAGGCACAATCGGCGGGGAGCCAGTCCGCTTCGGCTACCCGTTCAGGGGTCAGCTTGAGGCACTCTTCACCGGTCGCCAGGCGCTTGTGGTAGACCCGGCATTGACGTGAATGGATGTCCAGGAATCGGCATGATTTCTGGCTCACCCGGTATCCTCCACTCTTCTTGGCGGTTTTTTCGAAGCAGCATTGCCCGCAGCGACGGCACAGAGCTTCCCAGGCACGGGTTGTCATCTCGTCGTCCATCGAGCCTCTCATCGATCGCTCCGGATGCTGCCGACGCTGAACTCGTAGCGGCGGAACCCCTGTCCATCGGCGATTCGCCATCGCCCGAAGTCCTCGTCTTTCAGTGTCGCAAAGTTCCAGCGGAATACCCTGAGCACCATCTCTTTCTCGACCGCCCCTTCAAGGGCGCTGTATCGGACGGCAAGAATATTTCTTCCCGGCTTGAACGTGACGGGGGCAGAATCACTGCGTCGCGACGATACCCCCGTGGGGTACTCGAGGACCGGTTCTCCATTCAGAAAGACGTGGGCACGGTAGCCACGGATCTCGATCTCAAAGACACCCTTGTCAAACGGTTGAACCCGTTGTGGGGCGGCTGTTTCGACGCTCGCGGGCAGAGTCGGGCGGTAGAGTCCTGCCTCGAGGAGCAGGACCTGCAGCCCGGCACGGATACGTCCGGGGCCGAGCATGAGTGTCAGAACGATCGTGAAGATCAGCAAACCGGCGCCGGCAAAGGCGGGCCACTGCAGACGTTGTGTCAGGCTGTCATTGTAGCTGAGGGCAGGGCGCGTCTCCAGAGCGTCCTGGTGGAGTTCAGCCAGCATGCTGAGCAGGATCAACAAGGGTATGACAGATAACAGCGCAAAGATGCCCGGTAGCCAGAAAAGGCCTGCCAACGTCGGGACGATCAGCAGCAGTGCGGGGAGAAGCAGGCGTCCAAAGGCCCGTTCCCGTCCGGTAACATAGGCCCGGCTGCGGAGGAGAGCGGAGAGCCCGCCGGATTGCTCGCGGGCGAAACAACAGGGGGCGAGGGCGAACCAGCGAAAAAAGAGGTAGCCCGGAACCAGGAAACAGAGGGTAGTTCCGCCGAGAACCAGCACCATCCAACCCATCAGCCACAGGAACCCCGCAAGTCTCTGCAGGCCGATGGCGAGTGCCGGCCTGAGCGTCAGAAACGGGTCGCAGAGGAGATGGAGAGAGGCGTTGAAGGCTACGGAGAGGGTGAGCAGTTTCAGCAGCAGCGCCCCGATGACGGCGTACGGCAGACCGACACGTTCGAGGAGGGCGGCTTCGAAGTAGTTCGAGAGCCCGAGGGGGAGAAGGGCAAACAGCCAGATGCCGAACAGGGCCGCAGTGCGTTCTTTCAGACGCCCCAAGGCGCGGGGCCAGATACGGGTGAACGGCTCACAGGTCGGTTCCGGGGTGGTTTCGGTGAGAACGTGGTGCTGCGGGAGCGAGGAGGGTTCGTCGAAAATCGCGCGAAGCTGCTCTAGGTCAGCCTCCTTGTCGCTGTCGTCGTCGCCGCTTTGAGCGGCGGCCTGCTGCTCCCGCTCGGCGGCCTGGCGCTGCAGGAACTTCAGAACGACGACCCCGCACGCCTCACAGAAGTCAGATTTCGGCTGGACGAAGTCGCATTTCGGGCAGGTCATGGT
>QKBP01000062.1 GCA_003246035.1 Desulfuromonadaceae bacterium
GAACAGCACCAGGGCGATCGCCGCCAGGGGGTTGCTGTCCTCGTCGTTGCCGGCGCCGAACCAGAGCGCCATGTGCGACAGCCAGGAGATCGCCCCGGCGATGGTCGCGGCGATGGAGGAGATCAGGATGTCGCGGTTCTTCACGTGCCCCATCTCGTGGGCCATCACCCCGAGCAGCTCGTCGCGGCTGAGAATCTGCAGGATCCCCTCGGTCGCAGCCACCGCGGCATGCTCGGGATTGCGTCCGGTCGCGAAGGCGTTGGGAGCCGCCTGCGGCAGGATATAGACCCGCGGCATCGGCAGGCTGTTGCGTTGGCAGATCTCGCGCACTACGTCGTAGAGCTGGCCGTCTTTGACCTCTCGACCGCGGTACATGGAGATGACCACCTTGTCGGAGAACCAGTAGGAACCGAAATTCATCACCCCGGCCATGATCAGGGCAAACAGCGCCCCCTGCTGACCACCGACGGCGCCACCGATAAAGACCAGCAGGAGCGTCAGCACGGTGAGGAAGAAGACGGTACGAAACAAGTTCATTTTCACTGCCTCCAGAATCGTTGACACGGCTCGATCCGGGGAGATTCCCGGGATCATTGAGTAAATATATAACCAGCGGGGGTGGGGAAAACAAGGTGCAAACGCACAGTCAGGCAGCGTCGATATGCTCCTGCAGGGCGGCTTCCACTTCCTCGAGGACGATGTTGGTGTTGAAACAGGGGCCGTTGGGGCGGTGATTCAGCACTCCGAACACCGGCAACGGGTAGGCGTCTCGGATCCCCGAGGTGAGGTCCCGCTCACAGGCGACCGCAAGGATGAAGCGAGGACGCTTCTCGACGATCAGCTTGCGCGCCAGGGTCCCGCCGGTGGCGACCGCCACCTCGATACCGAAGCGTTCGGCGAGGGTCATGATCCCCGAAATGTCGCACTGTCCACAGCGGATGCACTTCTGCACATCCCCGGTGATCTTGATCGCGCAGTCGAACAGCTGGATGCAGTGTGGCAGCAGGATCAGCGCTTTGTCGGGGGTCACGTGAAGCTTGCGGGCCCGGACCAGCTGGTTGTTGAGGGCGATGAACGACTGCTGGAGCAGGTCGCGGTCGACCCCGAGCAGGCGACCGAAGTTGACGATCGCGGGGAACAGGTAGCGGATCACCAGACCGCGCAGGCGCTGGGAGAAGAACAGGTCGCGACCGGTCAGCAGGGTTAATACCAGCAGCCCCATACCGGCCAGGATCACGCAGGCGAAGATCCCGAGCACCGCCCCAAAGAGCAGCGGCAGGGCGGGGTGAATCTGGGCGAGCCCGACGTTCGGAACGTACCAGAGCAGAAACGCCGCGGCGAGAATCAGCAGGCAGGCCACCGTCAGGACCGCGATGAAGACCCTTTTGCGCGGCTGATAGAGGGTCTGTTCTCCTCGATCAGCGTGCATCGCCATCGCTTCCCAGCCGGGTCCCGACCGCGAGGGTCGTTCCACGCAGGAAATCGGCGGCCGGCAGCATGCGTTTCCCCGGGAGCTGCAGGGCTCCGAGCGAGAGGGCCCCGCTGCCGCACGCTACCACCACTCCTTCCGCACTTGCCGAGAGGATGCAGCCGGCCTCGCCGCTCGCCCCAACCACGCGGGTCGCGGCGACCTTGAGCACGTCGCCGTTCAGCGCGGAGAAGGCGCCCGGCCAGGGGGAGAGTCCGCGAACCTGGTTATGCAGCTCGTCGGCCGGCCTGCTCCAGTCGATCAGGCCGTCCTCCTTCTTGAGCATCGGCGCGTAGCAGCTCTGGGTGTCGTCCTGCTTTTCCGGCTCGAGTTCACCGGCACACAGCAACTTCAGAGTCTCCACCATGGTTTCCCGCCCCAGCACAGCGAGGCGATCGTGCAGCTCGCCGGCGGTCTCGTCGGGACCGATCGCAAGCGCACGCTTGACCAGCATATCGCCGGTATCGAGCCCTTCGTCCATGAGCATGGTGGTGATCCCGGTCTCGCGTTCACCGTCGACGATCGCCTTGTTGATCGGTGCGGCCCCCCGGTACTTCGGCAGCAGCGAGGCGTGTACGTTGATGCATCCGTGACGGGGGATCTCGAGCACATCCTTGGGCAGGATCTGGCCATAGGCAACGACTACCACCAGGTCGGGCTGGAGCTGGCGAAGCTGCTCGACCGCTTCGGGGCGACGCAGACGCTGGGGCTGGTACACCGGGATGGCGTGCCGCTCGGCGACCAGCTTGACTGGCGGCGGAGTGAGTCTGTTCCCCCGCCCCTTGGGTCGGTCAGGCTGGGTAAAGACTCCGACCAGGTTGACCCCGAAGTCGAGCAGCCCCTCGAGGGTCGCGCAGGCGAACTCGGGGGTCCCCATGAAGACGGTTCGCAGTTCCGAGGGGGCGATCATGCCTGCTCCATCTCGGAGAGAATGCGCTGGTACTTCTTGCGGAACATCCCGCGCTTGAGCGAGGAGAGCCGGTCGACATAGAGGATCCCGTCGAGGTGGTCGATCTCGTGCTGGAAGGCGATCGCCAGCAGCCCCTCGGCCTCGCGCTCCACCGTCGCGCCGCTTTGGTCCTGAAAACGCACCTTCACGTACGCGGCACGGTGCACGCGGGCGGCGTAACCAGGAACCGAGAGACACCCTTCCTCCTCGAAGCATTCGCCGTCACGGGCCACGATTTCGGGATTGAAGGCGATGATCAGGTCGGGGGGTTCCTCCGCCGGCGCACAGTCGATCACGACCAGGCGCTGGTGCACTCCGACCTGGGGTGCTGCCAGCCCGACGCCCGGTGCGTCGTACATGGTCTCGACCATGTCGTCGGCCAGCTTGACCAGCTCCGGGGTGACTTCCTCCACCGGCGCGCTCTTGCGGGCAAGGCGCTCATCAGGATAATGAAGAATTTCCAGCACGGCCATGGGCTCTGCGTATCCTTTTCAGGGGACTGAAAACATCGGCCTGGCGGATGGCCAGGCCGTTGAAGATATTAGTTTAGCGGCAGGGCTGACGCCAAGTCAACCGCGCCAGACCCTAAACGGAAAGGGGAACCCTACACGGCGGAGGCGAACACGGCTTCGAGCTGACAGGGGGGGAGGGGGCGACTGAAGAGATAGCCCTGGGCCTCGTGACAGGCAAGATCGGCCAGCAGCTGACGTTGCTCGGCGGTCTCCACGCCTTCGGCGAGAATTTTCAGTTCGAGGCTCTGCCCCATCGCCACGATGGCGCGAAGGATGGCCTGCGCCTGCCCCCCCGAGGTGCCGTTGCTGACAAAAGAACGATCGATCTTCAGGGTGTCGATCGGGAATGCGTGCAGGTAACTGAGCGACGAATAGCCGGTGCCGAAATCGTCGACCGCGATTCCGACCCCCATCTCCTTGATGCGCCGCAGGGTCACATCGGCCTGGCTGGCCCGGTCGAGCAGGAGGCTCTCGGTGACCTCGACCTCGAGCATCTGCGGTGGGAGCCCCGTCTCGGCCAGCGCCCGCGCGAGCAGCGCGCAGACATCGTCATCGACGAACTGCTGCGGTGAAATGTTGACCGAAATGCGCAGCGGCGCGAAACCCTGCGCAATCCAGGCCGCCCCCTGGCGGCAGGCTTCGGTGACAAAGCCCCGACCGAGCGGCACGATCAGCCCCGACTCCTCGGCGACCGGGATAAACTCCGCCGGCGGAACCATCCCCCGTACCGGGTGCTGCCAACGCGCCAGCGCCTCGACCCCAACGGTCCGCCCGGTCACCAGGTCGACCAGCGGCTGGTAATGGAGGGTGAAATCACCCCGCTCGATGCCGAGGCGGATTTCGTGCTCGAGGGTCAGGCGGCTGAGTGCCGCGGCGGTCATCGACCGATCGTAGAACTGGTAGGCTCCCGAGGAATCCTTGGCATAGCTGAGCGCCGTGTAGGCCTGCTTGAGCAGCTCCTCCGGTTCGAGGCCCTGGTCCCCGGGGAAAATGCTGATCCCGGTGCGCAGGGCGATATGCACGGTCTGGCCATCGACCTCGAACGGTTCCTTCATCGCCTCGTCGAGTCGCTGAATCACCTGTGCCGCATCCTCGGGTCGCCCGATCTCGGTGAGCAGGATGCAGAACTCGTCCCCTCCGAGACGTGAGACCCGGCCTTCGTCGAGCTGATCCCGGGAGAGGACATCGCACTCCCGTACGAAGCGCCGCAGGCGCATGGCGATCGCCTTCAGCATCCGGTCCCCCCGCTCCAGACCGAGGGTGTCGTTGACCCGCTTGAAGTGGTGAACATCGAGGTAGAGCAGCGCGCCGATCCGCCGGTACCTCTGGGCCGCGGCCATCGCCTCACGCACCCGCTCCAGAAAGAGCGAACGGTTGGCGAGTCCGGTCAGCTCGTCGAACAGCGCGAGGTACTCGATCCGTTTGCGCGCACTGGTGATCTCGGTGACGTCCTGGAGGATGCCGCTGACCGACAGTCCCTCTCCGTCCAGTGGCTCCCACAGAACCCGCAGGACCCGCTCGGCCTCGGCCCCCTGGACCCTCAGGTAGAACGACTCCAGCCTCTCGCCGCGGCGCAGGGCCTCAAGCGAGTCGTACAGAATCTGGCGATCTTCCTCGATGACGTGGGTCAGGGCATGCTCGCGGTCAAAGCAGCCGCTCCCTTTTCCGAGACCGAGCAACCCCGCGACCACCTCGGCAAACGTGAACTGCTTCCGCCTGAAATCATAATCCCAGTACCCAACCCGAGCAATACGCTGCGCCCGGATCAGACGCTGCTCGCTAGTACGCAGATCCCTGGCGGTTTCGGAGGTACGGAGCAGGTAGCGCAGCCGGTGCGCCATGATCGCTCCGTTGATCGGCTTGGCCATGAAGTCTGTGGCCCCCGCTTCGAACGCCAGGTTGATCGACTCCAGGTCGTCCTTGCCGGTCACCATCAGGACCGGAAGATGCTCCCCCTGCGGCAAGTGCCGCAATCGCCGGCAGGCTTCGTAACCGTTCATGCCGGGCATCACCACGTCGAGCACCACGGCGTTAGGGGCGCCCTCGTCAAAAGCAGCGAGCATCTCCTCACCGCTCTGGACGGTCACGACCTCGAACCCGGCATCCCCGAGAGCATCACTGATCAGAGTGCGCACGAACAGCTCGTCGTCGACGACCAGGACCGTCGGCTTGTCAGCTTGGGGGGACAACGTTGGCACCGCTTCGAGCATAAAAATCGCTATTCCGTTGTTTTCGCTATCGACGCAGATAGCAGCATTGAAATCTTCGCATTAAGTGCAAGCAACGTTCCAAATTCGCGCATACCTCCAACGCTCCGCTTAAGCCCCACCGTTAGGGCCTCTGGCGCAACGAGACATCTCGAACACCTTCTCCCGCCACCCCAATCCTGCCAGCCAATTGGCATCCCCTGCGCTCATTTGACAATTTTTTGATGCACCTGTGATGTCGACGGGGTTACCTCGGGTGGCCCGGCTGTGCGATACTGACTCCACGTGCCGTACCTCCATACGGCCCAGACCACGCAGGGGTTTTCCATGCAGAGCTTTGAGCAAGCCATTGACGCGAGCGGATATCGACCACTAACCTCCGAGGCCCTGCCGGTCCTCCAGGTTAACCTCGGCCGGCAATGCAACCTGAGCTGTCACCACTGCCACGTCGGCGCCTCTCCCGCGCGTCGCGAGGTGATGAACTGGACAACCATGGAGGCGGTTATCGCCCTGGCGCGCTCCTGCCGACCGCGTCAGATCGACATCACCGGGGGCGCTCCAGAGATCATTCCGCACTTCCGCCGCTTCGTCGAAGCGTTGCGAGCCGACGACTTCGCGGTCCAGGTGCGAACCAACCTGACGGTTATCTTCGAGCCGGGCCAACAGGACCTCCCCGGGTTTTTCCGTCGCCACGGCGTCGAACTGGTCGCCTCCCTCCCCTGCTACCTCTCGGACAATGTCGACAGACAACGTGGCAGAGGCGTCTACGACCTGAGCATCAACGCTCTCAAGCGCCTCAACGCCGAGGGTTACGGTCTCGACGACAACCTCCCGCTCAACCTGGTCTACAACCCCGGCGGGCCGTTTCTCCCTCCGAGTCAGGAGCTGCTCGAAGCCGCCTACCGCAAAGAGCTCCGGGAACGGTACGACCTTCACTTCAACCGCCTGCTGACCATCACCAATATGCCGATCGGGCGATTTCTCGATGACCTGAGCCATGCCGGCAAGGACGACGACTATCGCCAACTGCTACGCGAGGCGTTCAATCCGGGGACCCTCGAAGGGCTGATGTGCCGACACCAAGTGAGCATCGACTGGAACGGCACGCTTTATGACTGTGACTTCAACCTCGCGCTCGGCCTGCCGCTGGGTCACGACGCGCCACAAACCGTTTTCGAGGCAACACCCGAGAGCCTGACGGGACGCATGATTCGCACGGCCGGGCACTGCTTCGGCTGCACCGCTGGAAGCGGGTCGTCGTGCGGGGGGATGCTGGTCGCCTGACCACCCGGCTGGGAAACCTGCTGAAAAAACTCGGAGCGGGCAAAAAAAACCCTGGAGACCAGGAGGGGAAGTCATCCAGGGCAAATTCGGGAAGCCGGGGAGGCTTCCCGGAAGAATCGTTCGGTTTCTACATTATACATCGCTACCCCAACAGAGCAAACCCCTGGCTAGTCAAAATACCGACCCAACCGTGCAAATTCCCGCCCCTGACGCCGGCAAACCGTCACCGCCACCTCCCTCCCCCACCAACCAGACTCTAAAAAGCCTGTAATTTCAGGAACAAAAGGCCTTTTAACATATTAATATTCAACAATTTACACGGTTATTGCATAAAATTACGTAATTACGCGATATTTTATGTTTTTTAATTTGTTTTCACTATGCATTTTCGGCACGCTTGGCACATAGTGCCCTGAACACCTCTGGCACCTGACCTACCTATTCTATTTCATTCCTTCGTAGGAGGCTCGATCCGTGAAGAAACTTCTCTGGCTGTCCTGCCTGGTCCCGCTGCTGCTCATCGCCTGCGCCGACATGCGCTCCGACAAGCCGCTGCAACCCGTCCAGGATTACGAACTGCTGCTCGCCGGCGACCTCGAGGCCGAATTCGTCGGCACCGAGAACTGTCTCGCCAAGTGCCACTCCCACGACAAGATCTACAAGGACTTCGAGCTCTCGGTGCACGGTGAGCAGATCGACGTCAATACCGGCCTGCCGTTGGTCAACTGCGAGTCGTGCCACGGCGCCGGCAGCAAGGTGATCGAGCACGCCCGGGAGGGGATGACCTGCAACACCATGGCGCTGATGCCGATTGCCGAGTTTCCGGCCCAGGCCCAGGCGCTGGTCTGCCTCAAGTGCCACTCCGCCGCCTCGACTCCCAACCTGATGCACTGGAGCGCCAGCCCGCACGCCAACAACGATGTCAGCTGCTTCGACTGCCATGAGCTCCACCAGGGTCCGCAGCAGAAGGTCAGCCGCGAGGACCAGCCTGAACTCTGCGGCAAGTGTCACGTGGCGATCGTCCAGGAGTTCAACAACTTCTCCCACCACCCGGTCCCGGAGGGGAAGATGGCCTGCACCGACTGCCACAATCCCCACGGCACCCCGCAGGAGAAGCTTTTGATCGGTACCACCGAGAAGGAGACCTGCACCCGCTGCCACATGGAGTACCAAGGGCCGTTCGTCTACGAGCACGCCGACGTGACCGAGAAATGCACCAACTGCCACCGCCCCCACGGCTCGCCCAATAATCCGCTGCTGGCGCAGAACCAGCCGTTTTTGTGCATGCAGTGCCACGCCAGCCACAACATGGCCTTCATGTCCCCCGGACTGGTCTCCGGGCCGCAGACGCCTCAAGTCTCCCCCCCGGCTCTTGCCATTCCCGCAGGCGTTGATCCGCAGGCGCTGAAAGGTGCCTTCTACACCCGCTGCAGTGACTGCCACTCGGCGATCCACGGCACCGATGTCCCCTCGCGCGGCGTTGGCGCTTTCACGGCGCGCTAAGGGAGGGCTGACCATGCAATTTTCGGGAGGAATGTTCATGAAGCATAGAGTGCTGATACTGCTGGCTGCAGTCGTGATGCTGCCCGCCTTCAACGTGGCCTTCGCCGGCGTCGACGACGAGGTCGCCGAACACGCCGTCAACCCGGTCACCGGCCTGTTCGAGCTCGGCTTCGAAGGGCACAGCGTTGACAAGAACCCGGCCCGGGCCGCCGAGTACCGTTATGTCGAGGAGAACGGCCTGACCGCGGCTCTCGATCTGACCGGCGACCTCGAAGGGGAGCACTTCTTTCTCGATCTCGGCTACACGAACGAGAAGGACTACACGGTGGATGCCCACTTCGACTACCACGGCAAGGTCATCCTGACCGTCACCGGCCAGAGCCTCTACCACAACCTCGAGCACCTCGACATGAGCGACGAGCGCGACGCCTGGCGCTACCGCACCGTCACTGGCCAGTCGTACGGCATCAACTTCGTCGACTTTAACGACAAGAACCCGGACGACACCTACGCCGTACAGGTCGAACAGTATGGCGCTCACCTGCGCGCCAAGCTCGGCGACTACCCGGGGCATGTCAACGTCAAGTACTGGCGTCTCGAGAAGAGCGGCCAGAAGCAGCTCCGCTACGTCGATCACGCCGGATGGATCCCCTCCACCACCCCCGGCGCGGCGATTTCTACCAACTGCAACAGCTGCCATGTGCGCAGCCAGACCCGTGAGGTCAACCGGGTGGTCGAGGAGTTCAAGCTGAGCGCCGACGCCCACGCCGGCTCCCTTAACTATGAGCTCGAAGGGCTCTACCGCCAGTTCGACGACAACGAGCCAATCCCCTACGACAGCTTCGGCAACTGGGGGACCGGTGGCAGCCATCGTGCTGCTGCCGATGGCCCAGGACAAGGGTACCAACACGACGAGGACCCGGAATCGCAGCTGATCGCCGGCACCGCGCGGGTCAGCACCTCCTACGCCGGAGGACTCAATGGCGCGCTGGCCTTCACCATGGCACGCCGCGAGAACAAGTCCCAGCTGTTCGACGTGTTTGCCTTCGGCGGCGGAGAGCTCGAGTCGGTCACCGACTACTACAAGGCGTCCGGCGACTTCACCTGGATGCCCTCGGCGACCTGGACCATGAATCTGCGCTACCGAATGCTCGATGTCGACAACACCAATACCGAGCAGATCGACGTCACCAATATCTACGGCGACTCCGCCGATTACGACAACGCCACGGTACGCGACAACCCCGACTTCGTCCGCCACTGGTCGAACGCCAAACTCGCCTTCCGACCGAGCAAAAAACTCACCACCTACGTCGAATACACCCGTCAGGACGTCAAGCGTGAGCACACCGGCTCGCCGGCAGACTTCGTCGGCCAGGCGATCAACGCCTACAAGGACCTCGAGGTCTGGAACCTTCCCGAGGACGAAACCGTCAGTCGCTACAAGGTCGGTTTCTTCGCCCGGCCGACCGGGCTCTCGAATCACAAGGTCAACGGCTGGTACCAGTACAAAACCGTCGACAACCCGGCCTACGGGACCACCCTCACCGAAGCGCACGAAGGCTTGATCTCGGCCTACATGACCAAGCCGAACTGGGGCCTCGGGCTCAATCTCCACGCTCTCAGCGGCGAAAACGACGACTACCAGAGGCCCTTTTTTACCGATCTGAGCTTCCCCACTGATGACGAGATCCTCGGCATGACCGATATCCAGCGCGCGCTCGACCAGCAGGACGCAGGGGTGAGCTGCTGGGTCTCTCCGGCCAACGGGGTCAACCTGAGCCTCGACTATGCCTACTTCCACACGGCCATTGAGCAGGACCTGCAGTTCGGCGCCTTCGAGACCAGCGGTTTCGGGCCGATCGAGAACGAAGATGTCGAGTACGACCAGACCGCTCACACCGTGACTCTGGCTGCAACCTGGATGCCGACCGAACCGCTGACCCTGCGCGCCAGCGGCAGCTACAGCGCCTCCAAAGCCTACTTTGATCCCGACTTCGCCACCATCAACGCCTGGCCTTACAGCGGCTTCACCGCCGATGTCGACTCGAGCCTGCTCAAGGAGCTGAGCAAGATCGACATCCGCCGGACCTCCGCCAAAGCCGGCATCGACTACCGTATCGGCGCAGGCTGGAGCTGCGCGCTCAACTACGCCTTCGACCTGTACGACGACCGCATGGAGGAGCTGTTCGACGGCCACGTGCACACCTACATGGCGAGCCTGGCCCACTCTTGGTAGCCTGTTACTGTTGGTAGCCTGTTATTGCGAACGGATATGCCATGAAATCGTTGCCTAACACCCTCACGAGATGGCTCTTGCTGGCGACCCTGCTGTGTGTCCCTGGAAACGCCCTGGCCGAAGAGCTGGTCGCGGTGATCATGCCCGGCGACCTGCCGCGCTACCAGGAGGCTCACAAGGCCTTCGAGCAGGTGATGAACGTCGGCGGCAAGGGGAAGGTCAAGCTGATCGTCAAGCGCCCCAACCCCGACAAGATGTCGCTCGCCAACGACATACGCCGTCTCGCCGGCGCCGGCGCCAAGGTCATTGTCACCTACGGCGCCACTGCCACCATGATCGCCCAGAAAGAGGCCCGCGGGATCCCGGTGATCTTCGCCGACGTCTGCGATCCGGTCTCGCTCGGGATCGTCAAGACCCTCGAGTCCCCCGGGGTCGAAATGACCGGGGCCGCCTGCAAGACCCCGATGAGCGACCTGCTCGAAGCGCTGCTTCAGGTCAAGAAACCCGCGACCATCGGATCGATCTTCTCCCCCGACGATCCGGCCTCGGTGCTGCAGACCTCAGGGCTGGAAAGCCTCGGCGGCCAGCTCGGTTTCAAGGTGGTCAAGGCCGAGGCCAAGCGCCCCAAGGACGCCGGGGACGCCATGAAAAAACTGGCCGACAGGGCTGATGCCATCTACGTCGCCGACTGCTCGGCGGCGCAGATGCAGGCGGCCGAGATCATGAAGATCGCCATGGACGCCAGAACCCCGGTGATCTCCCAGGTCCCCGGTCTGGCCGAGGACGGCGCCCTGCTGACCCTCGAAGCCGATCCAGCCGAACAGGGAAAGCTGATTGCCGTGCATACGCTGCAGATCGTCTCGGGACAGAAGGCCCACCTGCTCCCGGTGCGCACCCCGAAGAAAATCAACCTGGTGGTCAACAAGAAGACCGCCGCGGCCCTCGGCCTCAAGATCCCGCCAGCGGTTCTCAGCGACGCCGGCCGCGTCATCCAGTAAGCCTCCGTGAAGGCCCGCTTCAGGCGGGCCTTTTTTTCCTGTGCTTCTAACTTGTTAGGGTTTCTGACAATTGACAAGCCGCAGCGCTTCCAGTAGAGTGCTGGGCACAATCGATCGCAACACGTCTTTATCCAGAGTGGTGGAGGGAAAGGCCCTGTGAAGCCACAGCAACCGGTCCGCGATATGCGGATGTCAGGTGCTAATTCCTGCCCGGACCCGGGCAAGATGAGGACGGAGCCTGCCGGCGCACCTACCCCTATCTGCCCAGGCCCCTCCCCATCCTGCGGGAGGGGCTTTTTTTACTGGAGCAGTCATGTCCGGCTCGGTCGGCCTGGTCACAACCGAATACGTCTCTTTCGACACCGAGCTGCAGCTCGAGAGCGGGCGTCTGCTCGGCCCGATCACCCTGGCGTTTGAGCGCTACGGCTCCCTGAACGCCGAGCGCAGCAACACCATCCTGGTGACCCACGCCTGGACCGGCGATGCGCACGCCGCGGGTCGCCATACCGAGGACGACCGCAAACCGGGGTGGTGGGACGACCTGATCGGCCCCGGCAAACTCCTCGACACCGAGCGCTACCACGTGCTCTGCTCCAACGTCATCGGCTCCTGCAAAGGCTCCACCGGCCCGACCAGCCTCAATCCCCGGACCGGGCGCCCCTACAACCTGCAGTTCCCGGTGGTGATGGTCCGCGACATGGTGCGCGCCCAGAAGCTCCTGCTCGACCACCTCGACATCCCCACCCTCCACAGCGTCATCGGCGGGAGCATGGGGGCCATGCAGGCCCTCGAATGGGCGGTCCTGTACCCCGAGGTGACCCGCTCCTTCGTCCCGATCGCCGGCACCGGGCGCACCTCGCCGCTGGCCATCGCCCTCAACGCGGTAGCCCGCCAGGCGATCTTCAACGACCCGATGTGGAAGAAGGGGAACTACCGCCCGGAGCACCCCCCCGCGGACGGTTTGGGGCTGGCGCGCGCCATCGGGCACATCAGCTTCCTCTCGGACCAGTCAATGCAGCTCAAATTCGCACGCCGCTTCTCGGCGCGCGACGGCCTGTTCGACTTTTTCGGCCAGTACGAGATCGAACGTTACCTCGCCTACAACGGCGGCAATTTCGTCGACCGCTTCGACACCAACAGCTTCCTCTACCTGGCCAAGGCGCTCGATCTCTACGACGTGGCCTGGAACTTCGACACTCTCGAAGAGGCGCTGAGCGGCATCCGTGCGCCGTCGCTGTGGCTCGCTTTTACCAGCGACTGGCTCTACCCTCCCTACCAGACCGAGGAGGTGATCGGGACGTTGCAAAGCCTCAACAAGCCGGTAGACTATCACCTTATCCAGTCGGACTACGGGCACGACTCATTCCTGGTCGAACCGGAAAAATTCATCCCCCTCGTCACCGATTTCCTCAACCGGGTCGACAGCTGACCTAGCGTTCTGACCCTGCGGTGATCGCTACATACCGCAGACACGGAGGTGCGTATGTTGGCATCTGCTCACGTGTGCATTGTCACCCGGGATCGTTCCCTCGTTGAATCCCTGGACGAAACCCTCCAGCGAAGGGATATCCGGGGTGAATGGCTGCAGCAGCTCTCTCCCCTGGCCTGCCGGCAGGATCTCGCCGAACTGGAGCTGCTGGTTCTCGATCTGCAGCTCCCGGAAATTCAGAGCACTCCCGCCCTCTACACCCACCTGACCGCCTCGGTCGCCCGCGTGATCTGCATCCCGCCGCAAAGTGGAGGCCAACGCTTCATCCCTCTTCAAAATGGTGTCCAGCTGGCCGACCGTTCCCCGCAGCGACTGCTCGAAGCCGTTCGGCAGATCCTCGGAACCCCCGGGAGGATCTTCCCCCGACAGCAACTCGAGACACCGGTACATGTCCGCCCTCAGGATGCCGACTGCTTCGAGGCCCGCACCTGCGACATCGGCATGGGTGGCGTACTGATCGAGTCGTTTCGGGGAGTTACGCCTGGTGACCGGGTTATCCTGCAGATCGTCGATGCCCATGGCGAGACCACCCTCGCCTGTGACGGATGCGCCGTCTGGCGACGTGCGACACATCACGGCGCTCAAACCCGCTTCGGCACCGGCATCCAGTTCCTGTTCCCCGACCGCCATAAGCTCCAACAGCTCCTCCGTCCCCCCAGCCCGTAGACCAAGGAAATCGGCCACATAAACGGTTGCCAACCCTGCCTATTTAGTGGTAAATTTCAACAATTTAGCGGCCTTTTCTTTCTGCGCGCATGTCGCCGGACCCCTGTCCGGCATGAGCTCCGGTCCGCTGGACCATTCTGTCTTTATCTATTGGGGTTGGACATCATGAAGAAATCCGGCACGATTTCCCTGCGTATTAAGATCCTCGGCGCCCTATTGGCCCTGTCGATCATCCCGATTATCGCCATCATGCTGATTATCATGGTTAACCTCGATGAACAGCTGGCGGACAACGTCAAGGAAAGCACCGCCAAAATTGCCAGCTTCGTCGAAGCCACCACCACCCGCTCCCAGATCGAAAAAGGGAACTACCTGGAGCTGATGGCGTCCAACACCAACATCATCAACGCCGTCTACTATGCAACCCTCACCGGCGACGCCGACCAGCTCGACGGCATCCTCGCCGACGTCCGCAAGCGCCTGCGCCTACACTTCGACCTGGTCGAGGTCCTCGACCCCGCCGGCACCCTATTGTTCCGCAGCACCGACCTGGACGACCTGGAGCTCAAGGCCCCGTCCGACTACGTGGTTGTACAGGGGAGCCTCGAGGGGGACCTGACCTACGACATCGACTACTACCACGGCAAGCTCGCCGTCATCGCCGCCATACCGGTACGCCTGCAGAGCGACGTGGTCGGACATTTGGTCGGGGTCACGGTTCTGGATGACCACGTCGCCAACTCCATCAAGGCGCTCAGCGGCGCCGAGATCGCCTTCTACAGCCAGAACGGCGTCATCGCCTCGACTCACGCCGAGCTCAAGAGCATCGACCTCGAGAGGATCAAGAATCTCACGCTGCGCGAAATAGAGATCGAAGGGAAACCTTTCCGGGTCTTCACCAACACCCTCCAGGGAGCCGGGAGTGGAGTCCTGATGGCCCTCAACATCTCCCGCTTCATCGACGATCGCAACAACATCCGCCAGGTTCTGCTGGTCGTGATCATTATCGCCGGCGCCATCTCGCTGTTTATCGGTCTGGCGATCGCCAGCAACATCGTCAAGCCGCTCGGCGAAGTCCTCAAGAACCTGCGCGACATCGCCGAAGGTGAAGGGGACCTGACCCGGGAGCTGAAGGTCAAGACCGCCGACGAGGTCGGAATGCTGGCGGAGAACTTCAACCTCTTCATGGGACGGATGCGCGAGATGGTCAAGCGCACCCGCGCCGTCACCCGTGACCTGGTCAAGGCCAACGACCAAATTCGCGGGGCCTCGCGTCAGGTCGACGAAGGCGCCAAGCAACAGTCGAGCGCCCTGGTCGAGTCGCACCAGGCGCTCGAGAGCATCAACGAAACCGCCCAGGGGATCTCCGAAAGCACCTCGACCCTGCTCAACGCCTCCGAGGAGAGCTCCTCGGCGACCCTCGAACTGGGTGCGACCATCGAGGAGATTGCCTCGCAGATGGAGAAGCTCTTCTCAGTCGTCGAAGAGATCTCCTCCTCGATCAGCGAGATGTCGGTCTCCAGCCAGCAGATCACCGATAACATCGAAACCCTCTCCTCGTCCACCGAAGTGACAGCCTCCTCGGTCACCCAGCTCGATGCGAGCATCAAGGAGATCGAGGAGAACGCCGAAAAAACCGATCAGTTCTCCGACGAGGCCGCCCAGGACGCCCAGCGCGGCAAGGAGGCCGTCGATGCCACCGTGGAGGGTGTCACATCACTGGCTGACGTGGTCGAGCAGAGCTCGCTGATCATCCAGGACCTCGGCAGCCAGACCAACTCGATCGGC
Organism: Desulfuromonadaceae bacterium; assembly: GCA_003246035.1. The sequence continues at coordinate 15,104 of QKBP01000062.1, forward strand.
AAGATCCTCACCGTCATCGACGAGGTCGCCGACCAGACCAGCCTGCTCGCGCTCAACGCGGCCATCATTGCCGCCCAGGCCGGCGAACAGGGGAAAGGCTTCGCGGTGGTTGCCGACGAGATCGGCGAACTGGCCGAGCGCAGCGCTGCCTCGACGCGCGAGATCGCGACGATCATCAAGACCCTTCAGAACGGCGCCAACGAGGCCGTCGCGGCCATGACTAACGGCCGCAATCAGGCCCGCGAAGAGGTCGAGCGCGCCAAGCTCGCCGGCGATGCTCTGGAGAAGATCCGCGCCAGCACCTTCAAGGCCCGCGAGCAGGTACGCGGTATCGTCCGCGCAACTCAGGAACAGGCCCGCGGTAGCCGCCAGATCACCACCTCGGTGAATCAGGTTGCGAGCATGCTCGGCCAGATCGCCTCTGCCATCAAGCAGCAGACCAGCGGAATCCAGCAACTGGCTCGTGCCTCGGAAACCATGAAGGAGATCGCCTCGCAGGTTAAGCGGAGTACCGACGAGCAGGCGGCCGGCAGCCGCCAGATCAACAAGAACATGGAGAGCATCCGCTCGATGATCGAGCGAATCGACCAGGCCACCCGCGAGCAGACCCAGCGCAGCCGTCAGGTGGTCGATGCCGTTTCGAGCGTCCGTCGGGTCGCAGAAGAGAACGCGTCCCGAACGACCGAACTCGACCAGGTCGTGGATGTGCTGACCCAGCAGACCGGCACCCTTGAGGAAGAGATGGACATCTTCAAGGTATGAGCCACGGGGAACTCGAGCTGACGATCCTGGGCTCCGGCACCAGCACCGGCATCCCGGTCATCGGGTGCGATTGCCCGGTCTGCAGCTCCACCTCGCCGCACAACAGCCGTACGCGCTGCAGCGCACTGCTCAGCTGGCAGGGAAAGCAGATCCTCTTCGACACCTCGACCGACTTTCGCCAGCAGGCGTTACGTGAAGGGATCCGGATGATCGACGCCGTGCTCTTCACCCACGCCCATGCCGACCACGTGCATGGCATCGACGACCTGCGGGTCTTCACGGCCCGGGGCGAGAAGGCGATCCCGATTTACGGCGGGAATGGGACCCTGAAGGTTATCCGCCAGGTGTTTTCCTACATCTTCGCGGATGATCCCGAGCCGGGCTTCGTACCCCGCCTCGAGACGGTGGAAGCCCACGATGAGTTTGAACTGTTCGGCCTGAAGATCGAGCCGATCCCCCTGGTGCACGGAGATTTCCCCTGCCAGGGATACCGTATCGGCCCGCTGGCTTATCTGACCGATTGCAACGGCATCCCGCAAGAGGTCCGCAGCAAGCTGCACAACCTCGAACTGCTGGTGCTCGACGGATTGAGACTGCGCCCCCACGCCACGCACTTCAACATCGCCCAGGCCGTCGACGTAGCCCGGGAGATCGGTGCACGTCGCACCCTCTTGACGCACCTCAGCCACGAGGTGGACCACGAGCGCCACAACCGCGAATTGCCGCCAGGCATTGAACTGGCGTACGACGGACAGAAAATCCGGCTCCCCATGAACTGACGCCGAAACTCTGGCGGAAAGAAGAGCGCATGCACCAGGAAATCTCCCTCCACGGCCATATCGATGAGACTATCGAGTTCATGGCGACTGCGGCAGCGAAGGATGCCTTCCAGCGCTGTTTCTACGAGTCGGATGGGAGCACCCTGCGCTTTTTCTCCCCTGGGAACGAACTGGTCCTCACCCTCGAAGGGATCACACATCGCGGTAACGGAGGCTCGTGCTGCGAGTACATGTTCGGCGTCGAGCAACCGCTTGCCGACCTCGCCAAGCCCGACGTCACCAACCGCCTGGTCATGTACGGCACCTCCTTCCGCGAAGACGGCAACCTCCAGTTCAGCGATCGCACCGAAGGTTTCCACCGCTACGAACGGATCTTCTTCGAGGGGCACGCCATCTGCAACTACTTCTTCTTCGTCACCGGTTCCTTCGCGGGCTCGATCAAGGATCAGCAGGAAGGGATCCTGCGCCAGATGGGCAAGATCCTCAAGCGCTCGCCGGCGGCCGGGATCGGCAACGACCTCGCCCTGAGCGAGGAGATCTTCTCCCTGCTCGGGCACAAGAGTTCTCTCTACCTGATCCGCCTGGTGCACAAGAAGCACCGCATGTACCGCGACGCCTTCAACCGCCTCTACGCAGAGTACAAGACGATCCCCGACGGGGAGTTCGAGCGCCTGCAGGATCTCGCCGACGCCCTCGAAATCGATCGCTACCAGCAGGAGCGGATCCGCATCGACGTGATGTACCGCCACCCCGACAACCGGCGCATCGTCGACGAGTACAAGAACATTCTGATCGACTGCCACGTCAAGGGGAATATCGACCGTCAGGACAACGCCCGCCTCAACCGTCTCAAGACCCTCTCGGTGCGCAACAAGATCCCGACGGCGCTCTTCAACACCCTCGACGACATGCTCAAGCCCGAAAAGCTGATGGAGCCGTCGGAGCACGGTTACCTGGCCGAGGCGCGCCAGATTCTCGACGGCATCTTCCTGCACGAGTATCAGGTCGAGACGGACCTCAACGCCGAAGACATCATCAAGCTCCTCGAGGCCAAACGCCTGGCGACCGAGAACCGTGACCACGCCTTCGAGCAGCTGCTGCTCGAAACCGGCAAGATTTGCGACGAGAAGATCCGCGACGGCGGCGACATCCGGCTGCTGGAGAACTTTTCGCAGATCATCACCTACTTCGATCGCTTCGACAACGTCATCGCCCACCTGAGCGAGCTCGCCTTCATGGAGAACATCATCCTCAGCGACGAGGCGATCCGCAGCCTGCTCGGCAACCGCAAGGAATTCGACAAGCTCTCCCCGAAGCTGTTCGATTTCCTGTTCCTTGAAGGGATTCTCCAGAACCCCTATCTCGGCCGCTTCGGCAGCAAGAAGATCACTTTCCTCTCCAAGGGGCTGGTCGATATCGAGAAGGGGAGCCAGACCGTCCAGGCGGTGGCCCAGGGGATCAAGAGCATCAGCGACGAGGAGAGACTCTACCGGATCCTCATCAAGCATATCAAGGAGCACATCCGCAGCTTCTACTCGCGCTACAACACCAAGGCGGAGCAGGACGAGCTGCGCACCGAGATCTCCATCACCCTGATGGAAAAAGGGGTCATCAAAGAGGAGATCCCGGCCAACCTGTTCCGCGACGCCATTCTCAACATCAAGAAGGAGGCGATGTACCTCCACTCCCTGCTCCCGCGCATCATCACCGAGCGGAACACGGCCCTGCGCGAGGACTTCCTCAGCAACAGCGGCCTCGACCGCTTCTACCTCGAGGAGCTTGAACGGGAATACTTCGAGAACAACGAACTCCCCCTCGAGGACCTCTACAGCATCCGCAAGGGCCTTTCCGAAGACGACTGATCCATCTTCCACGAGGAATCGCGCATGGCCGGATCCCCCCTGAACAACCTGCGCAACATCGGCATCATCTCCCACATCGACGCGGGGAAGACCACCGTCTCCGAGCGGATGTTGTTCCTCACCGGTGAGATCCATCGCATGGGCGAAGTGCACGACGGCACCGCGACCATGGACTGGATGGACCAGGAGCAGGAGCGGGGGATCACCATCACCGCCACCAGCACCACCTGCCACTGGAAAGACTGGACGATCAACCTGATCGACACCCCGGGGCACATCGACTTCACCATCGAGGTAGAGCGCTCGCTGCGGGTTCTCGATGGTGCTGTGGCGATCTTCAGCGCCGTCGAGGGGGTCCAACCCCAAAGCGAATCGGTGTGGCGCCAGGCGGAACGCTACCGGGTTCCACGCATCTGCCTGATTAACAAGCTCGACCGCGTCGGTGCCGACTACACCCAGGTCCTGGAGCAGATGTGCGAGCGCCTGCAGGCCGTGCCGGTCCTTTTGCAGCTTCCGATCGGCCTGGAGAGCGACTTCGTCGGGGTTATCGACCTCGTCGAACAATGCGCGCTCTACTTCGAGGAAGGGAGTGACGGCCTCACCGTCAGGCAGGACGTCATCCCCCCGGAACTGACTGACGAGGCCGGGAGCGCCCGCGAAGCGCTCCTCGAAGCCGCCGCCGACTTCGACGACACGGTCCTCGCCGACGTTC
>QKBP01000070.1 GCA_003246035.1 Desulfuromonadaceae bacterium
AAGCGACGTATCGGCTTTTTCGATTTCACCGGCTGCGAGGGGTGCCAGCTGACGGTGCTGAACCTCGAAGACGAGCTCCTCGAGCTCCTCGAGCTGGTCGAGGTGGTCGCGTTCCGCGAGGTGATGAGCGGCGACAGCGACAACCTCGACATCGCCTTTGTCGAGGGGAGCGTGCGCGGCGCCGACGAGATCGAGCGTCTGCGCCGGGTGCGCCACAATGCCAGGGTGCTGGTCGCCCTGGGGGCCTGCGCCGACACCGCCGGGATCAACGCCCTGGCGCGCTTCTGCGAGGGCGAGAGCGACGCTCCCCGGCCGCTCGAGGATTACGTGCGGGTCGACGCACGCATTCCCGGCTGCCCGATCGACGGGCGCGAGTTCCTCGAGGTGCTGCAGGCGCTGCTGCTCGAACGCCCTCCCGAGCTGCCGGTTTACGCGCTGTGCGTGGAGTGCAAGCTGGCCGAGCTGCCGTGTCTCTTCGAGGAGGAACGGCTCTGCCTCGGGCCGGTGGTGCGGGCCGGCTGCGGGGCGGTGTGCATCGCCGCCGGTGACCGCTGTCGCGGCTGTCGCGGGCTGGTCGATAACCCCCGCTCCGCCCCCTACGACCGGGTCCTCAAGGAGCACGGTGTGACCCCCGAGCAGATCCTCGCCGAATTCCGGATCTTCAACATTCCGCAGGAGACCTCGTCGTGAAGCTGGAGCTGCGCCACCTGGCACGCATTGAAGGGCACGCCCACCTGGTGGTCGATGCCGAGTCGGGTCGCCTCGCGGACTGCCGCCTCGAAGTGGTCGAGACCCCGAGGCTGTTCGAGAAGATCCTGGTCGGGCGTCACTACGAGGACGTCGCCCCGATCGTGGCTCGGGTCTGCGGGGTCTGCTCCAACGCCCACACCCTGGCGTCGTTGGCGGCGACCGAGGAGGCGCTCGGAGTGGCCATCAGTCTGCAGACCCGCCGCCTGCGCGAGCTGCTGGCGATCGGCGAGATCCTGCAGAGCCACCTGCTGCAGCTCTACTTCATGGCCGCCCCCGACTACCTCGGAGTGGCGAGCATCTTCCCCCTGGTGCAGACCCGGCGTGAGCTGGTCGCTCGCGCCCTGCGCCTGAAGAAGCTGGCCAACGACCTCTGCCGGGTGGTCGGCGGTCGCCCGGTGCACCCCGTGACGCCGCGGGTCGGCGGATTCGCCAGCCTCCCCTCGCCGGGCGCGTTGCAGGAGCTGCGTCGGCGCCTGGTCGCGGCACTGGGGGACCTGGAGGCGACGGTCGAACTGTTCGCCGGTTTCGACTTTCCCGACTTCGAACGCCCGGGGGAGTACCTCTCCCTCGCCCCCGCTGAAGGCTATCCGCTGGCCGGGGGCTCCATCGCCTCCACCCTGGGTTGGGAGCGGCCGGTCAGCGAGTACCGCGAGGTGATCCGCGAATACGAGGTCCCCCACGCGACGGCCCGCTTCGCGGCAACCGGCGCGGGGTGCTTCAGCGTCGGCCCCCTGGCGCGGGTGCGTAACGGCTTCGAGCTCCTCTCGCCGATGGCGCGCCAGGTCGCGGTCCCGCTCGGGGTCGATGCCGGCTGCGACAACCCGTTCCGGGCGCTGGCGGCACGCCTGGTCGAGGTCGTCCACTGGAGCGAGGAGGCGATGCACCTGATCGACGACCTGCTGATCGACGGCCTGCGCGACGAGCCGCCGGCGCGGCCGGAAGGGGGAGGCTACGGCGTCGGGGCGGTCGAGGCGCCGCGCGGGACGCTCTACCATGCCTACACCTACGACGGCAGCGGTCATCTGACCCACGCCGACTGCCTGATCCCCACCGCCCAGAACCTCGCCCGCATCGAGGCCGACCTGCAGCTGCTGGTCCCCCGGTTGCTGGAGGGCGAGCGCGAGCGCCTGCGCGACCAGGCCGAGAAGCTGGTCCGCGCCTACGACCCCTGCATCAGCTGCGCGACCCACATGGTCCGGATCGATGTCCGCTAGAACGCGGATCATCGGCATCGGCAGCCCGCTGCGGGGCGACGACGGGGTCGGGGTCGTGCTCGCCGAGCGGCTCGCGCAAAGCCCGCTTCCCGGCCATGTCGAGGTGATCGACGGCGGGCTCGGTGGGCTGGCGCTGCTCGACGCGTTCGAGACGGTCGAGCGGGTGATCCTGCTCGATGCGGCCGATTTCGGCGCCCGCCCCGGCTCGACGGCCCTGCTCGATCTGAATGACGCCCCACTCGAAGACGACCCTTCCCTCTCCGGCCTGCATGACGGCCTGGTCCCCCTGCTGGCGCTGGTGCGGCAACTGGAGCTCTGTCCCGAGGTCCAGCTGGTCGCGATTCAGGTCAAGGATGTCGCCCCCGGCCTGGAACTCTCCCCCGAGGTTTCTTCGGCTCTCCCCGCTCTCGAAGCGGCCATCCTCGAGCTGGTGATGTAACCCGAAAGCGATTTCGGGATTTCGCGGACCCCATCCGTTAAATCACTTAATTCGAATAATACGATCAATGGGTAATTTCACCCATCGAATTAAATCTTGCCAATGTTAAAATCTTCTCGCCGAAATTTCGCGGCTGTAGAGGGGGTGGTCAAGATTAATGTGAAATAGGGGATGTTTTGGCATAGAGCGTGAAATATGAATATTCAAAAGTAAACATCAGACAGGTTCGTCACGTGTCTGCAACCCGGGCAAAAAGCCCTAAAAACGTTGGAGGAAAGACTATGAACGCCAAGAAAATCGTCGCAATCTTTGCCCTGCTGTCCCTGGTGGCCAGCGTTGCCATGGCCGTCGAAGGCGGGAACCCCAAGAAGGGGAAGTTCCTGTACAAGAAAACCTGCAAGACCTGCCACTCCGAAGGGGGTGAAGGGGGCAAGCTGACCCCGCTCTCCAAGACCATGCGCCAGTGGGATCGCGTCTTCACCAAGGGTCACCCCGGTGGTGCCGACAAGTGGGAAGGGCTCTCCGAGCAGGACCTGCTCGACATCAACCAGTTCCTGTTTGACCACGCCGCCGACTCCGACCAGCCCCAGACCTGCGGTTAATCTGCCACGTATCGCCCTGCCCGGACCTCCGGGCAGGGCCGTTTGTTTTCACACCACTCAAGAGTAGGAAGAAGGAGGAAGACTATGCGTAAGTGGATTGTGCTGCTGCTGGCAGCGCTGCTGGCCCTGCCGAGCTTCGCCATGGCCGCCCCGACCCTCGAGGAGATCCAGGAGGAGCTCGAGGAGATCCAGGACCGTCTCGACCGTGCCGAGCTGCACGCCGCGACCGACCGCATCACCTTTACCGGCGACTTCCGGGCCCGCTTCAACACCCTGCACTGGCAGGATGCCACCTGGAACCCGGCGATCACCGCCGATTTCTTCGATTTCTTTACCAAGGTCAACAACGGCGACTTCGGTGATCCGGCGAATCCCTCAACGCCGGCCGGCGCACTTTTTGCCAATCTGGCGACATCGAATCCGCTCCTCGCCGCGGCCTTGAACCAGTCGTTTAATGATTGGGCACTCGCCGGCATGCCGGCCGGCGGCAACCCGATGGGCTTCGGCGCCTTCCCGCTCCTCCCCGGCGCGCTCCCCGGCGTGGCTCCTAAAAAAGCCGACATCGACAACGACTTCGCCGCGACCAGCCGCCTGCGCCTGAACATGAAGGCGAAGGTCTACAAGAACGTCGACTTCGCCGGCCGCCTCTCGATG
>QKBP01000102.1 GCA_003246035.1 Desulfuromonadaceae bacterium
GTAAGCGCCGGGTCAGGGCGAGCCCATCCATCTTCGGCATGTTGAGATCGGTGATGACCATGTCGATGTTCTCGCACGCGAATTTTTCGAGGGCCTCGAGCCCGTCATAAGCCTCGACGACATCATAGCCTGCTCCGCGTAACGTAAAACTCATCAACTGCCTCACCGACGGAGAATCCTCGACCATCAGGATCTTTTTTTTCACGTTGTCACCTCGAGAGAAATTGAGTCTTTCGCTGCGCGACCGCAAGCCTAATCAATAATAGCGATTTGTGATAATATGTCCAGAGAAAAATAGAACGCTGTTATTCCCCGGGGCGACTTCGACTCCGGCAGGGCACCAACGGCAAAAGGCCCGCGGGGAGTCCCTGCGGGCCTGCTTGTCTGACGACGGACGGTTCAGACCTTGGCGTCCTCGCTGAAGGCCTGATCCCCGATCTGCAGCTGTTCGCGGGCCATCTCGCGGCAGCTTGTACTTCTGCACCTTCCCGCTGGCGGTCATCGGAAAAGCATCGACGAAGAAGACGTATTTCGGCTTCTTGAAGGAGGCGATCCGCTCCCGGCAGAAATCCTGTACGTCCTCCTCCCGGATGTCGGTCCCCTGCCTGGGGATGATAAAGGCCCCGACGACCTCGCCGTACTTGGCATCCGGTATCCCCACCACCTGCACGTCGAGCACCCCCTCCATGGTGTAGAGGAATTCCTCGATCTCGCGCGGATAGATGTTCTCACCGCCGCGGATGATCATGTCCTTGATCCGCCCGGTGATGCGGTAGTAGCCGTCCGCGTCGACCACCGCCTGGTCGCCGGAGTGGAGCCAGCCGTCGGCGTCGATGGCGTCGGCGGTCTGCTCCGGCATGTTGTAGTACCCCTTCATGATGTTGTAGCCCCGGCAACAGAGCTCGCCGTGCTGTCCGACGCCGCACTCTTCACCGGTCTCGGGGTCGACGAGCTTGACCTCGATCTCCGGCAGGGCGGCGCCGACGGTGCCGGTGCGCTGGGCGACGGTGTCGTCGGTGCGGGTCTGGGTGATCACCGGCGAGGCCTCGGTCAGACCGTAGGCGATGGTGATGTCGCTGCAGTACATCTTCTCCATCACCTGCTTCATGGTCTCCTCGGGGCACGGTGAACCGGCCATGATCCCGGTGCGCAGCGAGGAGAGATCAAACATCTCGAACATCGGGTGGTCGAGCTCGGCGATGAACATGGTCGGCACACCGTAGAGCGCGGTACACTTCTCCTTCTGCACCGCGGCCAGCACCTGCAGCGGGTCGAAGACCTCGAGCGGCACCAGGGTGGTGCCATGGGCCAGCGCCGCCATCACCCCGAGCACGCAGCCGAAACAGTGGAACAGCGGCACCGGCAGGCAGAGGCGATCCTTCTCGGTGAACTTCTGGCGCTCGCCGATGTAGTAGCCGTTGTTGAGGATGTTGTAGTGGGTCAGCATGACCCCCTTGGGGAAGCCGGTGGTCCCGGAGGTGTACTGCATGTTGACCACCTCGTGGCAATCGAGCGAGGCCTTGACGCTCTCGATGCGCTCGTCTCCGCACTGGCTCCCCAGCAGCAACAGCTCGCGGGTGTTGTACATCCCCCGATGCTTCTCCTGGCCGATGTAGATCACCGAGCGCAGATGGGGAAACTTCTCGCTCTTGAGGTGGCCCCGCTGGCAGGTGCGCAGTTCGGGGATCAGTCCGTAGACCGTGTCGAGGTAGCTGTGGTCGCGGAAGCTGTCGATGATCACCAGCGCGGCGAGCTCGGCCTGTTTGACCACGTACTCGAGCTCGAAGCTGCGATACAGGGTGTTGATGGTCACCAGCACCGCCCCGATCTTGGCGGTGGCGAACATGAAGGTCAGCCAGTCGGGGACGTTGCGTGCCCAGATCCCGACGTGATCCCCCTTGCCGATCCCCGTAGCGAGCAGCCCCTTGGCGAGGTGGTCGACCCGCTGGTTGAACTCGCTGAAGGTCCAGCGCAGGTTGCGGTCGGGGTAGACCACGAATTCGTGGTCAGGCAGGCGCCGGACCTGATCCTCAAAATAGGCTCCGATGGTCTTACTGGTATAGGGCATGACGCGTCTCCGACCCTAGAAAGGCGCGTAGACGACCGCAAGGATGCGTGCCGCTCCACCGCTGGCGTGTACATCGTGGGGGACGATCGAGTCGTAGTAGATGCTGTCGCCGGCCTCCAGGTTGTAGGTCGTCTGGCCGTAGTTGATCTCGATGTGGCCGGAGAGCACGTAGATGAACTCCTCCCCCTCGTGGGACGAGAGCGGCGGGACTTCCCCGCTGCGGGGCTGCACGTCGATCATGAACGGCTCCATGTGACGGTCCCGCTTGCCGGCGCCGAGGGTGTAGAAGTCGAGGTTGCTCTTGGTCGCCTCGGGGTCCTTACCGGAGAAGCGGATCACCCGGGGAAGATCGCCCCCCTTGACCATGACCGGCCCCTCATGGGGCTCGTCATCGAGCAGGGTGCCGAGACGCACCCCCAGTGCCCGGGAAATGTTCATCAGCGGCGTCAGCGAGGGGACCAGTTCGCCGGCCTCGATCTGCTCGATGACACCGACCTGGCAACCGCTCTGAGCTGCAAGCTCCTCGCTGCTCAATTCACGCTGCTCCCTCAACTGGCGCACCTTTGCGCCGACCGTGTGCTCGATGGTCATGCTGCCTCCCGATAACGGCCCCCGCATCCCGGGTGACCATGAAATGACGACCTGCAAACAAAAAAACCGACACGAACCCCGGGCGGGGTGCGTCGGTCACACTGCGAATGCTGGTGCTGGGCTGGCCTTCATTCTCCCTCCCTGTCCGAACCGGCACGATGCAAGAACCCTAGTTTTATCCCAACGTTTACCGCCTGTCAAACCCCACGCCAGAGAACTGCCGGGCTTTTTTCCCGGGCATGCTGGCAACTTATCGATCTCCCGCTATGCTTGAGAGTAGTTCATGAGAACCACCATGAGAATGACAAGGAGAGGACACCCATGAGTGATAACAACCAGGACCCCAGGGAGATCGGACTCTACGAAAAGATCGCCGCCCGGACTGCCGAACTGCTCGACGAAGGGAAGAAGACCTTCGACGAGGCCCTGAAAAAAGCCCGCGAGGAAGCCTCCAAGGCTGGCGAATACACCCGCGAGCAGGCCGACAAGGCCGCCGAGTACGTCAAGCGTGACCTGGCGGCGATGGGGAAACAGGCGGATAAAGCCAAGCAGGCCCTCAAGGAGGCGGTCGAGCCCCAGCGGGTCGCCGCCGGCATGCAGAGCATCTTCACCCGCATCCTGATCGGCGCCGCCGACACCCTGGGCGACTGGGCCAAGAAGGCGGAGAAGAGCCTCGAGCACAAGACCGGCGAGGTCACCAGTCCCGGGACCCTGACCTGCTCGGAGTGCGGCGCCGAGATGCACCTCAAGGCGACCGGACGCATCCCCCCCTGCCCCAAGTGCCACAAGACCGTTTTTCGCAAGTCGTACTGACGGAGAAAAACACAAAAAAAGGACCGTCTCAGGACGGTCCTTTTTTTGTGCCGTGCGCCTGCCCGCCTAGCCCGTAAGCCAGGCTTCGAGCTGGGCGAAAGTCCAGGGCTTGCTCGCCACGTCGCAGCCCAAGGACAGGGCCCGGTGGCGATCGCTCTCGCTCAGGGATGCGGACAACAGCACCTTGCGCGCGATCGTGTCGCGACACGACCGTCTCTGCAGTCGCTCCAGGTAGTCGATCCCCTTGCACCCGTTCAGATGCTGATCGATGATCAGCGCATCGGGACAGCCGTTTGCCGGCCGGCAGGACTCCCGCTCCAGGGGGCAGCCCGCAGGGGGAGCTTCGCGGGTCTCGACCCGGTGCCCCTCCCCTTCGAGGAACATGCGGAATGAATCGCGCAGGCACTCCTCGTCATCGATAATCATGATGTGTTTTTTCATTTGGAATCCGTAGGTCCGTTCTGAGCGAGAGGCCTTCCCGCTCCCTGTCCCTGTCAACAGCTCGACTAAGATTCACAGCCGTGGTACCCGCCGCTCGCTCCCGGTCGACGCGACAGCCCAAAATCCGACTATAGAAAAGAATATATACCCTATGTCGCGCTTATTACCACATGGGCCACCGAGAATAAATGCAAAAAAAGCCGTCCGCGATCCACGCCCCCCCCTGACAAACATAAAAAAACGGGCCTGGCGGCCCGTTCTCGTGCAACTGGATCTGGACTCCGTTCAGCCTTCCCGATACGAGGCGTACGGCCCCCAGGCCTGGTGAATCGACATCACCTCGAGGGTGTTGATGTTGACGTGCGCAGGCCGGTTGACCGTCCAGACAATGATCTCGGCGACATCCTCGGGGCGCAACGGTTCGAGCCCCCTGTAGACCTGGTCCGCCTTGGCCGCATCCCCCTTGAAGCGCACCTTCGAGAACTCGGTTTCGGCCATCCCCGGCTCGATATTGGTCACCCTGACCCGGGTGCCGAGAAGGTCGGCACGCAGGTTGCGCGAGAACTGCTGCACAAAGGCCTTGGTCCCGCCGTAGACGTTCCCTCCCGGGTAGGGCCAGTTGCCGGCGGTCGATCCGAGGTTGACGATGTGCCCACGATTGCGGGCCACCATCCCCGGCAGCAGGGCCCGGGTACAGTACATCACCCCCTTGATGTTGGTGTCGACCATCGTCTCCCAGTCGTCAAGGTCGACCTCCCAGGCCGGTTCCAGTCCGAGCGCCAGCCCGGCGTTGTTGACCAGCACGTCGATCTCGGCAAATGCCTCGGGGAGCCCCGCAAGGACCGACGAAACCGCGTCGCGCTGGCGCACGTCGAGCTGCACGGCATGCACCGGGACCCGGGCGGCCAGCTCGTCGCGGAGCTCTTCCAAGGCCTCGCGTCTGCGGGCGGCCAGCACCAGCCGACAATCCTGGTTGGCAAAAAGCCGCGCCGTGGCGGCGCCGAACCCGGATGAGGCTCCGGTAATCATCACGGTCTGGGACATGCTTCGCTCCTTTGCGGTTGAAGTGGGTCGGGCAGGCGACGATTCGGCATGCCGGCCGTCAGAGCAATCCGACCAGCCCGGCAACGGCCGTATAGCGCGCCAGCTTTCCTGCCAGCACCAGCGAGGCAAAACGCAGCCAGGGGACACGCAACGCCCCGGCAACCAGACAGAGGGGATCGCCGAGGACAGGGACCCAGGAGAGCAGCAGAGACCAGCTCCCCCAGCGGGTGAAAACCGCTTCGGCCCGCTCCCGGGTCGCTGGGTTGACCCGCAGGAGCCTCGACACCAGCCAGTCGCTCCCCCACAGGCCGAGCCCCCAGGTGGTCAGAGCGCCGAGCGTGTTGCCTGCCGTGGCCACCAGGACCACGGGCTGCGTCGCGTAACCGTCGGCCAGCAGCACGGCAAGCAGCCACTCCGAGCCGAGCGGCACAACCGTGGCGGCCAGAAAACTGAGCAGAAAGAGCGCGGGGTAGCCCCAGGACAACAGGAAATCGTGCATCGATGATAGCGACTCAGCCGCCGTGAACAGCTTTCAGAACCGCGGAGAAATCCTCGTTCCCCCACCCCGCCTCACGGGCCCGGAGAAAGGTGGCATTGGCGGCGGCCGCGACGTACAGGGCCTGACGAAATTCGTCGCCAAGCTGCAGGGCGAGACGCATGTCCTTCTGCATGTGTTTGAGCGGGAAGGCGACGGGGAAGCGCCCTTCGGACATGGCCGGCCCCTTGAGGCGAAACATCGGATTGGCGAGCGCCCCGGCGTCGAGGACGGCGAGGAGCTCTTCCGGCTGCAACCCGGTCTTCTCCGCGAGCGAGATCCCCTCGGCGAAGGCCGCCATCATCCCCCCCATGATCATGTTGACCACCAGCTTCATGCGCGCACCACGCCCGGCCGCCCCCAGGTAGAAGATCTCCTTTCCCATCACTTCGAGCAACGGGCGGACATCGTTGAAAAGGTCCTCGTCACCGCCACAGAGAAAGACCAGGGTTCCGTCTTCCGCAGGCTTTTTGCTCCCCGAGACCGGGGCCTCGAGATAGTGACCTCCCCGACGGGTGACTTCGAGGCCGATCCCGACCGCCGTCGCGGGATCGACGGTCGACATGTCGACGTACCCCTTGCCCGGGCCGATGGCGTCAAGGACACCCCGCGGGCCGCTGCAGACCACCTCGGCCGCCTGGGGGTCGGCCAGCATCGCGAAGGTCACGTCGCAGGCCGCGACCACCGTGGACGGATCGGAACCCTGGTGGGCGCCGAGCTCGAGCAGCCCCCTGCACTTCTCTTCGCTGCGGTTCCAGACCGTGACATCGTACCCGGCCTTGAGCAGGTTGGCAGCCATCGCCCCACCCATGATACCGAGTCCAAGAAAACCGTACTTGGGCATATCGTGACTCCTCGGATTGAATGTCGCCTGGCGCTCCCGATCAGAACACCTTGGTCTGCAGGGCCTGGCGAGCCGCATACCGCCCAGGCAGGGTGAAGAACACCCGGGTCCCCTCGCCCGGTCGGCTTTCGAGCCAGATCCTTCCGCCGTGGGCTTCGACCAGCTGGCGGGTGATGGTGAGCCCCAGACCGACACCCCGCACCGCCGAATCGGAGGCGTCGACACGGTAGAAACGATCGAAGGCCTGGGTAGCCTCTTCCGAGCTCATTCCGACCCCCTGGTCGCGGACCTCGAAGAGAAACTGCCCCCCTTCGTCGGCGCTGACCGCGATCACCACCTCCCCCCCCTGGGGAGAATACTTGACCGCGTTACTGAGCAGGTTCTCGATAATCTGCTGGAACTTGCCCGGGTCGGCGTTCAAGATCACCGGGCGCTCAGGCAGCTTCAGGTTAAAGGTGTGACGGGTATGGATCACCGGCAGATGCTGCAGCAGTCGGCTCATCGCCTCGTCCAGCTGGAACTCGCTCGGTTCGAGCGGGATCGGACGGCCGGCCTCGAGCCGGCTGATATCGAGGATCTGCGCGAGCAGGCCGTTGAGGTGGTTGGCCTTCTGATAGATTGTCCGCACGAACTCCTCACGAGCCTGACTGTCGAAATTCTGCTCCCTGTCGAGCAGCAGCTCGGCATAGCCCATGATCGTCGCCAGCGGGGTGTTGAGTTCGTGGGCCGTGTTGGATATGAACTCGCTCTTGAGCCGCTCCATCTGGCGAGAACGGGTCACGTCGTGGAAGAGGTAGATATGGGCGAGCCGGTCTTCCTCAAGGGCCACCGTGGTGGTCTGCACCAGGTAGGTACCGACTTCCGTCAGTTCGCCCCGTAGTCTCGGCACGTCAAGCTCGACGCTCCCGGAAAGGGCCGTCGGGGTCAGGGCAGAGAGCTGCGCCGCAAGCTTTTCACCGAGCAGCCTCTCGAGGCGAAATCCTGAGATATCGGAGCTCCCGAGTTGGAAAAGTTCCCGCGCCGCCCGGTTGGCGAGCCATGCCTGGTCCTGCTCGTTGACCACCAGAATCGGGTCATGCACCGCCTTGAGCACCACCCGGATCTGTTCACGGCTGACCTGGGCTTCGGCGAGGGCTTTCTGGAGGTCGCGGGTGCGTTCCTCGACGAGATGCTCCAGCACCTCGCGGGAACGCTCAAGCTGACGTTCGGTCGCCTTGAGTACCCGGTTGAGAATCGCCAGGAGGAGAAAACCGACCGCCAGGAAGGTGATCAGGATGATGACTAGCGACTGGAAGAACTCTCCCATCTCCGTGTCGACGTTGCGCAGTACGAACCATCGCCCCACCAGGGTCCCCGCCACATCCTCGAGCGGAATGGCACGCCCGATGTACTGCTGGTCACGGTAGCTGAAGAACACATCCTGGGACAGCTCCAGCTCGATCAGGGCCCGGGAGCGGGCCAGCAGCTGGGCGAGGCCGGGGCGGGTCTCGTCGACCACCACCATGTCGGGAAACTGCTCCCAGTCCCCCTTGCGCGCGAGCATCTCCATGCCCGCTTCCCAGCCGCTGCGGTCGAGCAGTCGCTTGTCGATCATCACGAGCATGTCGACCCCACCCGTCATGGCCGCCTCGGCGAGGATCGGATCGAATTCCTCGCCGAGTTCGATGAAGCCGATCAGTCGTCCGTCGACAAGCCAGGGGGTCACCAGGCGCAGGGTGAAGGTTCCGAGCGGCCCGAGCTCGAGACCGGCGCTCGTGGTCAGGGTCTCAGCCGCCACGCGCAGGGTATGGCGATCGATCCGATCTCCGTAACGATCCGGCTGGTGAACGCGCAGGAAGCTGGTCCCGTCGGGGGTGTGAAAGTAGAGGTGGGATATCTGGTAGCGGGCAGTGAGTTGCTCGAACAGGGGAGCCGCTTGCTCCAGGAGCCGTGTCCGGTCTCCGGCGAGGAAGGCGCGACGCAGACTGCCGTCGTTGAGCAGGCTGTCGAGATTGGCGGAGAGTACCTCCCGGCGTTGCTCGACAAGGATGTCGTACAGGTGCTGGGCATGCTGGACCTGAACATGCAGGTCGTAGCTCAGGTCCGAGCGGAGGTTGATATAGGTGAGCGCCATGAACAGGCCGAAGAAGCACAGGAGCGCGCCTCCAAGCAGCAGCAGCAACCGCGGCCGTAACCCCTTATGGCGTGTCGGCATCTTCAGATGATCCACTCACCCCTCCCCAAGCACAAACACACCCCATAAAAATAGAGTTAACAGTTTATGCCCGAAACTCAACTGACCCCTGCACTACTGTGGAATCTTCTTTATTTCAGGATATTTAGCACGATTGAAGAGAAGATGACAGGAGAATGTGTCCAGACACTTAGAGCAGGCGGGTGAGGTCATTGTAGAAAGCGAGCAGCATCAGCCCGAGCACCATGGCCAGGCCGACCCCCTGAAGCCCCTCCCGAAGCCGCTGTGGGAGCGGACGACGGACGACCAGCTCCGGAAGCAGGAACAGCAGGTGACCACCATCGAGGACCGGGATCGGCAGCAGGTTGAGGATCCCGAGCTGGATACTCAGGAAGGCCAGCATGAACAGGGTCTCGGCCAGGCTCGTCTGCACCGCAGCGCCGGCCATCTTGAACACCGCGACCGGACCACCGATCTGCTCGCTGTCGACCCGGCCGGAGAAGAGATCGACGATGAAGCCACAGGTCAGGGTGATCAACTCCTGGGCCCGCCCCAGGCCGAGCTGCACGGCTTCTCCGAACGGATAGTGCTGGCGGATCATACTCTGTTCCACCGCCACGCCGACCACGTAACGCCCCCCCTCGCTCCGAGGGATGACATTGACGGCCTGCCGCTCTCCGTTGCGTATCACCATCAGGGAGAGTTTCTCACCCCGCGATCGATCGATCGCCTCGGAGAACGCGTACCAGTTTCCGATCGCGCGCCCGTCGATAGCGATGATCCGGTCACGCCCTTTCAGTCCGGCCTGTTCGGCAGGACTGTCGGGGAAGATCTGGGAAATCACGGCAGCGAGCGGCGGAAACAGCCCGAGCCCCTCCCTGCGGATCATCTCCGCATCGATCTCGAGCCAGTCGATTTCGCCATGACGCGCAACCTGCAGGGTGATCGCCTCCCCCTGGCGCGCCTCGAGAACCCCGGCGAATGCCTGCCAGTCATCGATGGCCTTGCCGTTGGCACGCAGAATCCGGTCACCGACTCGCAGGCCCGCCATCCGGGCGGCACTCCCCTCGGAGACATAACCTATTTCTGCCGGCCCGAGCCGATACGCCGGAATATCGTGCCCCAGCATGTAGACCCAGGGCAACAACAGGAACGGCAGCAGCAGATTCATCAGGGGGCCGGCGGCGAAAATCATCCCCCGCTGCCACGCCGGCTTCTCGTCCATGGCCCGGCCGCGGTCCCGAATCGCCTGGGCAGGATCGCGCGGCGGCTCGTTGAGCAACTGCACGTACCCCCCGAGCGGAATCAGACTGAGGCGGTAATCGGTCTCCCCGTAACGGCGTGAAACTAAGCAGGGCCCGAAACCGACTGAAAAACGCAGCACCTTGACCCCGAAGAACTTGGCCGCGAGGAAATGACCCAGTTCGTGCAGGGCGATCAAGAATCCGACCAGGGCAATTGTCAGGAGGGTGGTCACGTCGACTCCGCACAACTTAAAATTAGAAGATCTTTAAGTTTAGCCTCAACCGACGTGAGGTGTCAAACGAAAGGAGAGGAAAGCTTTTCGTGGGTGCATCGATCGGCTATGCTGCCGGGGAGGAGAACGGTATGGATATCCTGTTCTGGATCGCTGTCACGGGGCTGGCCTTTTACCTGCCGGTCGGGTTCGACCTGCTGCGCGGCAACCGCGCGATCCGCTGCCTGAGCGCCGTCCCCGCGGACCTGCCGGAGAATCCGCCGGCCGTGAGTATCGTCGTCGCCGCACGGAATGAGCAGCGTCACATCCGCAATGCCCTGCAGACCCTTCGGCAGCTCGACTACCCCGACTTCGAGCTGGTGGTGGTCAACGACCGCTCCGAGGATGCCACCGGGACGATCCTCGCCGAACTGGCCGCCGAAACCCCGAGGCTCTCGGTGGTCGAGGTCCGAGAGCTCCCTCCCGGCTGGCTCGGCAAGAACCACGCCCTGTGGCTCGGCAGCCAGGCGGCCAGGGGCGAGCTGCTGCTGTTCACCGATGCCGATATCTATATGGAGCCGAGCCTCGTCAAGCGCGCCGTCCACCTGCTCACCCGCCAGGGCCTCGACCACCTGGTGGTCTCGCCGCGCATGGTCATGCCGGGTCCGCTCCTGACCGTGTTCGGCCTCGCCTTCATGATGATCTTCGCCATCTTCACCCGCCCCTGGAAGGCCCGGGACCCCGCCAGCCGGCACCATATCGGCATCGGGGCCTTCAACCTGGTGCGCGCCTCCGCCTACCGGGCGGCAGGAGGCCATCGGGCAATCGCCCTGCGACCCGACGACGACCTCAAGCTCGGAAAGCTGATCAAGGGCCGGGGATTCAAGCAGGACATCGCCGCCGGACCCGAGCTGATGCGGGTCGAATGGTACGCCACCCTCCCCGAACTGGTCAGAGGGCTGGAGAAGAACGCCTTCGCCGGCTGCGACTATCGCCTGGGGATGGCGTTCGGCGGCGTCGCGCTCCACCTGCTGCTGAGCGTCTGGCCGTTTGCCGCCCTGCTCGTCACCAGC
Source organism: Desulfuromonadaceae bacterium (assembly GCA_003246035.1). Next base: position 11,039 of record QKBP01000102.1, read on the forward strand.
GGCGCCGTGTGGGGGCTGAATGCCGCCCTCGTGGCGATCATCCTGCTGCTACAGGTCGACTGTGCACGGACCAACCGGGTCAGCCCCTGGTATGCCCTCGGCTGGCCCGTCGGCGCAACGCTTTTCGCCTGGATCGTGATGCGCACCACCTGGCTCAACCTCGCCCAGGGGGGGATCAGCTGGCGCGGCACCTTCTATCCGTTGTCGGAGTTGAGAAAAAACCGGATCTAGATAAGAGAGGGGCTTACCCCTGAGTGAGGAGTATCGCCTCGGCCACCGCCCGCAGACTGGCGCGGCGGTTCATGGCGATCTTCTGGATGTGACGGTGGGCCTGTTCCTCGGTCATGCCGTTCTGCATCAGCAACCCCTTGGCCTGCTCCAGCAGCTTGCGGGTGGCGAGGGTGTCCTTGAGCTTGTGAACCTCCTCGCGCAGCTTGACGACTTCCTCGTAGTGATGGATGGCGAGATCGACCACCGCCCACAGCTCGGCTTCACGCACCGGCTTGCAGACGTACCCCATGACCCCGGCCTCGAGCGCCTGCTCGACCAGCCCGGCGTTGTCACTCGATGCCACCAGAATAACCGGGAGCGTCTCGTTGCTGACTATTTTTTCGGCAGCGGTGATCCCATTCACATCATTCAAGTCATCGTCCAGCACCACCAGACCGGGCTTCTCGAGACGCGCCAGGGCGATGGCCCGGTTTCCATCGGAGGTTTCGTGCACCTCGCTAAACCCTCGTGACTTCAAGGTTTCGATGATATTTTCACGGAAGGACTTGTCTTTGGAAGCCACCAGTGCACAACGCTTCATGAACACAAACCTCGTCTAGGGGATACCCGTAATACTGCATAGAGGATGCCGAATGCTCCTCGTGTGCAACCGACACGACCTTTCAGCGACCCCCATCGACACCTCCCACGCTCTCTTCACCCTCTCTGCGCGCCGAGTCAGGAGAGTGGCCCCCGAAAAAATTACCCCGGCTTAGTTGTCTGTATACCCCTTAAAATAGGGGTTGGCCGATCATTCTACATCTTTTTAGTGTACTTATCGAAATTTTTTATGTTGACTTAATCGGTGTGGTTATCTAAGCTCTGTTCGAAAAGAATTTCGCGCACCGTGTGAGACTTTATGGAAACGAAACGTCGCAGCATCGTCAAGGCCCTCTCCTGGAGATTCCTGGCCACCCTGATCACCACCGCGCTGGTGCTGGCGCTCACTGGCGAGGGGGGGTTCGCCGCCACTGTCGGACTCGCCGACACCTCCCTGAAGCTGCTGATCTACTTCGGACACGAGCGGCTCTGGAACCGCATCCCCTACGGTCGCGAGAAAAACGAACCGGAATATCACATCTAGCCCGAAGGATTCACCATGAGCACCGAAACCGTCCTCGACATCCCTCTGCCGGACCTCCTCCCGGAAACCCCCGCGGAGGAGATCCTGCGCGTCGCCGTGGAACGTACCGGCGGGAAGCTGGCGCTGGCCTGCTCCTTCAGCATCGAGGACGTGGTGGTCATCGACCTGCTGCGGACGGTCGCTCCGCAGACGGCGGTCTTTGCGATCGACACCGGACGCCTCAACGAGGAGACCTACGCGGTGGCCGAAAGCGTCAGCCAGCGCTACGGCATCGCCATCGAATGGTATTTCCCCGAACGTCGCGCCGTGGAGGAGCTTGAGCGCACCAAGGGGCTGTTCTCCTTCCGCGAAAGCCTCGAAAACCGTCGTGAGTGCTGCCGGATTCGCAAGGTCGAGCCGCTGCAGCGCGCCCTGGCCGGACGCGCCGGATGGATCACCGGGATGCGGCGCGAACAGGCGGCCACCCGCGACGAGCTGTCACCGCTCGAGATCGACACCCTCAACGGCGGGCTGCTCAAGGCCAACCCCCTGGCGCACTGGACCTCGAAGCAGGTCTGGGACTACGCCGAGCAGCGGCGCCTGCCGATCAACCCCCTGCACCGCCGCGGCTACCCCTCGATCGGTTGCGCCCCCTGTACACGGGCGGTGGCCGAAGGAGAATCCCCCCGCGCCGGGCGCTGGTGGTGGGAGGACCCCGAGCACAAGGAGTGCGGCCTGCACCGCCGCTAGCCCCTACGAATCCCGATTCTCAAATTCAGAGAAAGGAAGGGTGAGGCGTTTTTTCTCAGATCAAGGAAGGCCAGAGAGGACCAGCGAGGCGTGGCATCGCCACGTTGAGCGCCGGACGCTCGCAGCCTGACGCCGAGATGAGGAAAAAGAACCACCCGCAAAAACCATGACGTCATTGACCCACTTGAAACAGCTCGAAGCCGAAAGCATCCACATCATCCGCGAGGTGGTGGCCGAGTTCGAGAATCCGGTGATGCTCTACTCGATCGGCAAGGACTCCTCGGTGATGCTGCACCTGGCGCGCAAGGCCTTCTACCCGGCCCCGCCGCCGTTTCCGCTCCTGCACGTCGACACCACCTGGAAGTTCCGCGAGATGATCGCGTTTCGCGACCGCATCGCCCGCGAGTACGGCTTCGACCTGCTGATCCACACCAACGAGGAGGGGGCCTCCCAGGGGGTCTCCCCCTTCAGCCACGGCAGCGCCCTCTACACCGACGTTATGAAGACCGAGGGGCTCAAGCAGGCGCTCGACACGTACAAGTTCGACGCGGCCTTCGGCGGGGCGCGGCGCGACGAGGAGAAGTCGCGGGCCAAGGAGCGGATCTTCTCGTTCCGCAGCGCCAGCCACCGCTGGGACCCGAAGAACCAGCGCCCCGAGCTGTGGAACATCTACAACGCCCGCGTCCACCCGGGC
>QKBP01000043.1 GCA_003246035.1 Desulfuromonadaceae bacterium
GTGGCACGATCCGGCCGAAGGGGTGTGTGTCTACACCGACGTGTTCGCCGACGACATCCACACCCGGGTGCTCGGGGGGGATGTGACCCTGAACGAGCGGCTGTCGGCGTTCCTCGAGCACGCCGAGGATGCCCGCGAGGTCATTCTGTTCAACCACAACGTGATCCAGGACCGCCCCGAGCCCTGAGGTCCAGAACGGTGGCGACCTGTGAAAAGCCCCTCCGGCCGTCGGGCTGGAGGGGCTTGGTATGTCACGGTTAGAAGCTCAGGCGCGCGAGACGAAGCGGCACTCGCGGGTGTCGATCTTGACCCGTTCGCCGCTCTCGAGGTAGCCGGGGACCTGGATGCGCAGGCCGGTTTCGAGCAGCGCCTCCTTGGTCTGCGCGGTCGCGGTGGCGTTCTTGATCACCGGCGGCGTTTCGACCACCGTCAGTTCAACGGTCATCGGCGGGTCGACCATGACCACGCGCCCCTCGAACAGGCCGAGCTGCACGTCGGTGCCGTCGAGCAGGAAGCCCTTGATCGGCTCGAACAGCTCGGGGCCCAGCTCGTACTGCTCGTAGCTCTCCAGGTCCATGAACACGCCGCCATCATCCTGGGCGTAGAGATACTGCCCCTTGCGGCGTTCGAAGTCGGCGTCGTCGACCCGCTCCCCCGACTTGAAGGTCCTTTCCAGGACCTGCTCGGTGAGCAGGTTGCGGTACTTGATCTTGACCAGGGTGTTCCCCCCGCGTGCCGAGGGCGACTGGGTGGCGACATCGAGAATCAGGCAGGGGGCTGCGTCGAGCTGGATCACCAGGCCCCGCTTGAAATCCTGCGTGGTAGGCATCGGTTTCCTCCGTGAGCATGTGCTGACCGTTACCGGCAGGGGCAAGCTACGGCAGGATGGGGAGGCGAGTCAATGGAATTCAGAGTGTCTCGAGGTGCAGCTCGGAGATGGCGTTGTAGCTGCCGTCGTTCCAGTGGACGTAGACCAGTGCAGGCGTGGAGGAGATGACCCGGTCGACCTGGCCGACCAGGGCCTCCTTGCTTGCCTGCTTGAGGTCGGTGACGAAGCTGCGCGCATACCTGACGGTGGTGCCCGATTTGAATCGTGCCATGGCGTTCTTTATAAACCTTGACGTTGGGGTTAAAAAAAGCACCCGTTTTCCGGAGAAAACGGGCAGATGAAATGACAAACCAGCAACGGATGGGTTGCTGTTCCAGTATCACGAAGAAGCTTTTCTGTTCTTCGACTGCAGAAGGTCGTTGTGACCTCGAATATCTTTAACGCTACCGCGCTGATCTTTCAATCAGGAAATTCCTGATTTTTGGGTTCATCCTTGAGCTGTAGCGGTGTGCGTGCTAATTTTGGTGTGGCAACGCACGTTGCCAGAGACTTCCGAGGTGAGACAGTGTCAACACAGCGTTCCCGGTCCACCGCCATTCGGGTTCTTTTCGTCGAGGATCACGAGGTTTTTCATGCCTGCATGCAGCATCTTCTCGATCTGCAGGAAGGGATGACCATGGTCGGCGCTGCCCGCGACGGCCGCGAAGCGGTCGAAATGGCTGCGTCACTCAACCCCCATATCGTGGTGATGGACATCACCATGCCGCGTCTCAACGGCATCGACGCTACCCGCCTGATTCTCAAGCAGCATCCCGCAATCCGGGTCATTGCCCTCTCCAACCATGCCAGCCGTCAGGTCGTGCAGGGGATGCTCAAGGCTGGAGCCCTCGGCTATGTCCTCAAGAACGAAGCGTTCCAGGAACTGGTCCAGGCCATCGAGTCGGTTGCCTCCGGGATCCCCTACCTGAGCCCGGGGTTGAAGGTCAGCGATGCCGAATCGGACCTGGGGACCAAGGTCTTCTCCAACCTGACCCGCCGAGAGCGGGAAGTCCTGCAGCTGATCGCCGGTGGCTACAACACCAAGCAGATCGCCGACGAGCTGCGGATCAGCCCCAAAACGGTGGAAACCCACCGCGTCAACCTGATGAAAAAACTCGGCGCCTCGAACCCCGTTGAACTCGCCCTCTTTGCGCTCCGTGAGGGGGTCTCTCCACTGACCTGAAAGTGCACCGTTTTTTCCATGACAAGGGTGTGCGAATGTGCTTAAATAGCCGGCCCTTGGAGCGATAATCCAGTATTGAAACACGGTAAGGAGAACCCTGAACAATGTATAGCTGTGCCGACCTCAAGAAGGGGCTCAAGTTGATGGTGGACGGTGAGCCGCACGTGATCGTCCAGTTTGATTTCACCAAGCCGGGCAAAGGCCAGGCCCTCTACAAGTGCAAACTGCGCAACATGATCACCGGATCGCTCTTTGACCGCACCTACCGCAGCGGCGAGAGTTTCGAGCAGGCAAACCTCGAAGAGCGGGACATGCAGTACCTCTATCAGGATGAGAGCGGTTACGTCTTCATGGACCAGAAGAGCTACGAGCAGACCTCCATCAGCGAAGACGTGCTCGGAGACGACCACTACTTCCTGGTCGACAACATGGAAGTGAAGGTTCTGATGTACGGCGAGCGTGGCATCGGCGTGACCCTCCCGAACTTCGTCAACCTGCGCGTCACCCAGTCCGACCCCTGGGTCAAGGGGGACACCGCGGCGGGGAACAACAAGCCGGCGACCGTCGAAAGCGGTTACACCCTGCAGGTCCCCTCCTTCGTCGAAGAGGGGACGCTGATCCAGATCGACACCCGTACCGGCGAGTATGTGACCCGCGTCAAGGAGTAACGTTTCGCCACAGGGCATTGCGCATGCACGAGCCGAACTGGGCCTTGGCCCGCAAACGCACCCTCCTCGCTCAACGGGCCCGGATCGTTCAGACGATCCGGGCTTTTTTCGTTGCCCAGGGGTTTCTCGAGGTCGAGACTCCGCAGCGGATACCGGCCAACGCCCCGGAGCCGTACATCGACCCGCTGCCGAGCGGAGAGTGGTGGCTGCAGACCTCACCGGAACTGGCCATGAAGCGCCTGCTTGCCGCCGGCTACGACGAGATCTTTCAGCTCGCCAAGGTCTGGCGTGCCGGTGAGCGCGGCCGGTTGCACCTCCCCGAGTTCACCCTCCTCGAATGGTATCGCAACGGTGCCGACTACAACCAACTGATGACAGACTGTGAAGCCCTGCTGTCGGCACTCGTCCCGGGCGGGAAACTGTGTTGGCAGGGGGAGGCCATCGACCTGACGTCCCCGTGGCCACGCCTGAGCGTGCGTGAGGCTTTTGCCCGGTATGCCCGGTGTTCCCCCGAGGAGGCGCTGGCGGAAGGCCGTTTCGACCAGGTCATGGCGCTGGAGGTCGAACCGCTGCTCGGCACGGGACCGCTCTTTCTGACCGAGTACCCGGCGGCCTGTGCCGCGCTGGCGAGGTGCAAGCCCGACGACCCCCGGGTCGCGGAGCGATTCGAGCTGTACATCGGTGGTCTCGAGCTGGCCAACGCCTTCTCTGAACTCTGCGATGCCGATGAGCAGCGAACGCGCTTCGTGCGGGACGAAGAATCCCGGCGCGCCGCCCAAAAGTCCCCCACCCCGATCCCCGAACCGTTTCTGGACGAACTGCGACAGCTCAGCGAGGCTGCCGGCATCGCGCTGGGGGTCGACCGCCTGGTCATGCTCCTGTGCGATGTCCCCGAGATCGGTGCGGTGGTCGCCTTCCCCCCCGAACTCCTGTAGGACACGTTGACACTCCCCGGGGGCGCTGATATGCTCGGATGCACTTTGCATGGAGGGACCATGAACATCTACCGTTGCCGCATCTGCGGTGATCCCTGCCTGGCCGAGGTGGTTCCGAGTCGCTGTCCGTTTTGTGGTGCGCATCCGCGCTATTTCGTACGCGCCGCAGACTACCAGCCCCCCGCCGAAGTCAGCCTGGGGAAAAAAAGCCGGGAAAATCTGCAGCGGGCGCTCGAGCTCGAGATCGGCAACAGCTGTTTCTACCGCGGCGCCGCCAAGGTTGCCGATGACCCGGTTGGGCGTGCGCTGTTTGGGGCGCTGTCCAAGGTCGAGGCCGAGCACGCCGGGGTCGTGTGCCGGTTGCTCGGCGTCCCCAAGCCGGGAGAACTGTACGAGACCGGTGACTGTTCGCCAGTGCATCGTGAAAACCTCGAAGAGGCGCATCGCCGTGAGACCCGAGCGGTTCACCTCTACCGCCAGTTTCTCGAAGATGCCGAAGAGGGGCGGGTGCAGGAAGTTCTCGAGGCGCTGATTGAAATCGAATCGGACCACATGGGTCTGAGCAGCTAGTCATCATCCGGAGGGACGCTCCGGTCATCCGAGCCAGGGGCGTCCCCCTGGCTTTTTTGTTTCGGGCAGTCGTCATGAGCGCATTTTCCTTCGAACCGGGCCGCTACCCGACCCGTCCAGGCGTCTACCTGATGCGTGACAGCGTCGGAGAGGTGCTGTACGTCGGCAAGGCGAAGAACCTGCGCACACGCCTGCGCAGCTACTTCTCGGCCCGGGGTGACGGCCGTGTCCACGTCCGCTTCCTGCTTGCCCGGATCGCCAGCATCGAGACCCTGGTCACCGGCTCCGAGAAGGAAGCGCTGATCCTCGAGAACACCCTGATCAAGGAGCATCGCCCCCGCTACAATATCGACCTGCGGGATGACAAGACCTACGTGTCGCTGCGCCTCGATCTACAGGAAGAGTTCCCCGCCCTCGAGATCGTGCGGCGCGTGCCCCGTGACGGGGCGCTCTATTTCGGGCCGTACGCCAGTGCCGGGGCTGTCCGTGAAACCCTCAAGCTGATCTACCGCATCTTCCCCCTGCGTCATTACCCCGTGGCGACCTGCCGGCGCCGGGGCCGCCCCTGCCTTTATCACCAGATCGGTCAATGCTGCGCTCCCTGTCACGGGAAGATTTCCGCTGTCGACTACCGCGAGCTGGTCGAGGGGGTGATCGCCCTTCTCACCGGGCGCGAGGAAGAGGTGCTGAAGGGCCTGCGTGAGCGGATGCAACAGGCCTCGGAGCAGCTGCGTTTCGAGGAGGCTGCGCGGTTGCGTGATCAGGTACGGGCCATCGAGCAGACCGTCGAACGGCAGAAAGTGGTGGTGGCCGACGGCGACGACCGCGACGTGATCGGGCTGCATCGCGAGGGGGGGAGCGTCGAAATCGCGGTGATCTTCGTGCGTGGAGGCAAGGTGACCGGGCGTAACAGTTTCGGGCTCGAGTGGCGCGCCGTCGAGGAGGAGCTGCTCTCCGACTTCCTGCGGGAGTTCTACGGTCGGGAGGTGATGGTCCCCCCCAGGATACTCCTCCCCTTTGCCCCGGAGGACCTGCAGGCGTTGCAGGAATGGCTGGCTGAACGTCGGGAGCGGAAGGTCGAACTGCTGGTCCCGCAGCGGGGCGATGCCCGACGCCTACTGGAGATGGCCAACGAGAACGCCCGCGAGGCACGGCGGGAACGTGGAGACCGCGAACGGGAACGACACGAGGTGCTTCGCTCGCTAGCGACGCACCTGCATCTCTCCCGGTTGCCGCGGCGTATCGAGTGTTTCGACATATCGAACGTCCAGGGGAGTTACAGTGTCGGCAGCATGGCGGTCCTGGTCGAAGGGGAGCCCGCGCCGAGGGAATACAGGCGCTTCAGGATCCGGAGCGTGGTGGGGGCGGATGATTACGCCTCGCTGCGCGAAGTTTTGAGCCGCCGCCTCGAGCGCGGGGTCGATGCCGATGAGCTTCCCGACATGCTCCTGATCGACGGTGGCAAGGGTCAGCTAGGGGTCGTCAGTCAGGTCCTTGAGGATCTCGGTCTGAAAGACAAAATCGATCTGGCGGGCATTGCCAAGAGCAGGGTGCAGCGCAATGTAAGGGGCAAGGCGGTCGAGAGGAGCGAGGAGCGTTTCTTCCTCCCCGGGCGCAAGAACCCGGTGGTTCTGCGCGGCGGTTCACCGGAGCTGTTTCTGCTCGAGCGGCTGCGCGATGAGGCGCACCGCTTCGCTATCACCTACCACCGCACCCTGCGGCGCAAGGCGACCCTCACCTCGGGGCTCGAGGAGATTCCGGGGGTCGGTCCGGGGCGTCGCAAGGCCCTGCTGCGCCATTTCGGGAGCCTGAAGAAAGTACGCGAGGCGTCCCTCGAGGCGCTCCTGGCCATGCCCGGGGTGCCGGAGAAGGTGGCCCGCGAGGTGTTCGCTTTCTTCCACGGCAGCACTCAGAAGGACCCCGAAAGGTAGATCGCGGCGAACGGCTCAGCAGCGTAGCGTTGCTCGCTGAACGTTTCGCCGCGGCGGTTTTCCAGGCGCAGTTCCCCCTCAAGGCTCATCCCGGCATAAATCGCCAGCCGCAGTCTTCCAAGCTCCCTGACCCCCCGCAGCCACACCGGGATGAGGGTTTCCTCTCCGACCCCATTCGGAGCGGGACCCTCGTCGTCGAGGCGGAAGCGCAGGCTGCGCCAGGCCCCGCCCAGTCCCCATTCCCAGGCGCCCCGCGGCTGCCAGGAGAGCTCGAGGCCGGCCGGCCCGGTGACCCCGGCACGCAGCGGGTTGGCGAGTCGCCACTCCGGGGTGATCTGCCAGTCGACCATCAGGACGGGAAACCCACTGAAATCATCCAGGTCCTGGAACAAGGCCGCTCCGAAGCCGAGCTGTAGGTTCTCGCTTCGTCGCCAGACCGCATTCATCAGGATACCGTAGTTGAGGCTCCGGTCTGCTTCGGCGTCGGTTTCGCCGGTGAAGCCGACGGAGGGAGCCACCATCAGCAGCCAGCGGTGATTGAACGGGTGAAGAAAGCTCAGCCCGAGACCGGCCTGCCAGATGTCGCCCCAGGGGGCGTCGGCCGTTTCCATCCCCTTTGTGGCAAACCGGTAGTCGTGACGGGCCAGGTCGAGGTTCCAGCCGACTCGGAGGCTGCGACTGCTGTACAGCGAGCCGTCGCCGGTCAGCCGGGTGCGCACAACGCTCATTTCGAGGCGGTCGGATAGCGACGCGGGGGACTGGTAGACCAGCGACGAGCTCACCGTGATGCCGGGAGGCTGAGCCGCCACCAGGGCGGGCGTACACCATGCCAGGATGAAAACTGGCAGCAGGTGCTTCATGGCGCCCCCTTCGGGACGATCTCGAACAGGGTCAGCTCCGGCGGCGAGTAGACCCGCATGGGCGGGCCCCAGGTCCCGGTGCCGCGGCTGGCGTACAGCCAGCTCCCCCCGGGCAGTGCGTGCAGGCCATCCTGCAGAGGGTAGCGCAGCCGGGTGAGGAGATTGAAGGGGAAAATTTGGCCACGGTGGGCATGACCGGAGAGCTGCAGGTCGAAGCGTCCCTCGGCATGTTTCGGCGGCACGGGGCGATGCTTGAGCAGTACGGTGAACCCTTCCGCTCGCAGCACGTCGGGGAGCGGGGCATCCTCCGCAGTTTGACCTCGGCCAGGATCGTCGATCCCGATCAAGGTCAGGTGGGGGGCGGGGGAATGGCTTGCCTGGCGCAGCAGGGTGAAGCCGCTCCGTTCCAGAAAGGCAAGGGCCTGATCGAGACCCGCATAGTACTCGTGGTTGCCGGTGACAGCGTATTTTCCCAGCGGCGCTTCAACTTCCTGCCAGAGTAGCGACAGGCCGTCAAGGTGACTCAACTCGGCGTCGACGATATCGCCGGTGGCGACCAGCAGGTCGGGTCTGAGCTGGGCGATGCGGACGACGATCGGGGCGAGGGCCTCCTGTTGGTGGATCAGGCCGAGGTGCAGGTCGGAGACCTGGACGATGCGCCAACCGGGATGCCCGTCCGGGAGCTTGGCGCTTTCGAGGCGAACCGTTTCGACGCGCAGGTCCTGGGCCTCGAAGATGCCGTAAAGTCCCACCGCCGTGACCAGCAGCAGGAGGGCCACGGCCGCGGTCGGGCCGTGTGCTGCAACCGGAGGGAAGCCGCTCACCCGGCGCAGCAGTTGGATGCTCCCCTGCACGGCGAAGGTGGCAAAGGCCAGCCAGACAAAACCCATCCAGATGTAGGTGACCCAGGCGAGAGGCCGGGCGAGGCCCGGGTAGCCGCCGTGGTCGAGGAGCCGGACTGCGACCGGCATGCCGATCATCAGCACCATCCAGATCAGGGCCAGGGACGGGAGGAGCGGGTGCCCCTTCAAGAGTGGCGCCACCCCCCACCAGACCAGAGCGTGCATTCCGCCATAGACCGCGAGAAAGATCACTACGAACAGCAGCATCGAAGCCTCCCGGTTGGGTATGCCGCAACCATAAACAGAAAAGCCCCCGGCCGCAAGGCCGGGGGCTTCAGGTCATCCGGAAAGGGCGCCGGGTCTACTCAACCTTGACCTGGGCGTCCTCGATGATCGCATCGTACTTGTAGCCGAAGCCGAAATCTTTGTCGAGGACCAGCTTGCCGGTCACCAGCACGGTGTCGCCGACCTTCGCTTCACCGGCCGTGGTCACGGTCAGGTCGTTGGTCCCTTGCTCACCGGTGCCGTCCTGCAGGTGGATCCAGTTTTTGCCCATGATCTGGGCGTTGTACTTGACCACCTTGCCGCGGATCGAGATTTCCTTGCCGGCGAAGCTGTCCTTGGCGCCGAGAACTTCGCCGACGGTGTTCTTGGCTTTGGTGATCCCCTGCAGATCAACACCCGCGCTGCCGGCGTCGGCGTCAACCTTGGGGTGACCTTCAGGCATGGCGCCCTGCGGGGCCGAGCCCTCGGCCATGGCACCGCCGACCAGCACCTGGTCGACGAAATAGATCATTTCGAAAGTTCGACCGAGAGTCTTGCTCTCGTAGTTCGGCATGGCCATCCCCTCGGGGACGACCACCGGGTCACCCACGGCGACCTTGAATTCAGGGGCGGCTGCCCAGATCTTTTCGGAACCGGTGTCGACCTGCACGTAGGTGTAGCCGGCCGAGTTCATGGTCTCCACCACCGTTCCGCTCTTGCCGGCAGCGGCCGGGGCCTGGGCCGGCGCAGCTTCCTGCTGGGCGGTCTGGGGTTGCTCTTGTTGACAGCCGGTGGCCAGGGTCAGGGCCAGCAGGCTGGTTGCCATCGCAATCATCAGTCTTTTCACGCGTGATCCTCCAGAGTGTCAACAGTTTTGAGGCCCCGTACGGGGCCCGGCAAAGTGTTTCCTCAACAGCTTCGACAACATAGCACAGTGGGAGAGCTAGCCACAAGGGGGATTTGCCCCGCGTCCCCTGCGCGGATGCACAGTCAGCGTCCGTAGCGGACGGTCCATTCTCTGAGCCGCTCGGCCAGTTCTGGACCGAGGGAGCTGTCAGGGAGGCGCCAACTCCAGTTCCCCGTCGCCTGGCCGGGGCGGTTGAAGCGGGCTTCGCTGCCGAGAGCCAAAAGGTCCTGCATCGGCAGGATACACGTCGCCGCCGTACTCGACATGGCCGTGCGAATCAGGTCCCAGGGCATGTCACGGCAGGGGTGCCCCAGGTAGTCGCGGACCCGCTGCTTGTCCCGGCTGTCGAGTGAGCGCCACCAGCCGAGGGTGGTGTCGTTGTCGTGGGTGCCGGTGTAGACGACGCAGTCGGTCTCGAGATTGTGGGGGAGGTAGGGGTTGTCCGGTCCCGAGTCGAAGGCGAACTGGAGGATCTTCATCCCGGGGAGGGCGAACTCACGGCGCAAGGCATCGACCTCAGGAGTGATGACGCCGAGATCTTCCGCCACCAGCCGGGCGGTGGGATGTTCTCTCCAGAAGGACTGCAGCAGTTCACGGCCAGGGACCTTCTCCCAGTGGCCGTGCTCGGCGGTAGGCTGGTCGGCCGGGATGCTCCAGCAGGCTTCGAGGCCCCGGAAATGGTCGATGCGCAGCACGTCGAACAGCGCGAGATTCCAGCTCAGCCGCGCACGCCACCACGCAAAGTGGTCGGACTGCATCTTCTCCCAGCGGTAGAGCGGGTTCCCCCAGCGCTGTCCGGTCGCGCTGAAGTAGTCGGGGGGAACTCCGGCGACCACGGTCGGTTGCAACGCGTGATCGAGCCGGAAAAGGTCCGGCCTGCTCCAGACGTCGGCCGAGTCGAGAGAGACAAAGATCGGGATGTCTCCGAACAGGCTGATATCCCGTGCGCGGGCATCATCCCGGAGCTCCTGCCACTGGTCAAAGAAGACGAACTGGGCGTAACGCTCGGCTTCGAGGGTGGGTGCCAGGTGGCGTCGGCATTCGGCAAGGGCGTTCGGTTCGCGGTGCCGGATATCGGCGGGCCAGTCCAGCCAGCTGCTACCGCCGTACTGCTCGTGGAGTGCGACGAAGAGCACGTAGTCGTCGAGCCAGTCGGTGTCCCGGCAGAAGGCTTCGAACGCCTCCCGCCGCCGAGCAGAGGCTGCATGGGCGAAGCGCTCGGCGGCCAGGCGAAGAGCGACGCGCTTGAGGCGCAGGGGGGGGGCGTCCCTGGATGTCCCTTCGGGGAGGTCGTCGGAGAGCAGGTCTCCGGTTTCGACGAGTTTCTCAAGCGAGACCAGGCGGGTGTCTCCGGCAAAGGCTGAAAGGGCGCTGTAGGGGGAGTCGCCGTATCCGGGAGGGTTCAGGGGGAGGACCTGCCAGAGCCTCTGTCCGGATGCCGAGAGGAAATCGACAAAGGCCCTGGCATTGTCGCCGAGGTCACCGCAGCCGTACGCCGAAGGGAGTGCTGTCGGGTGGAGAAGGATCCCGCACTGTCGTGGGTTGGCCATGGGGCGTCCTCCCTCCGCGCCGCGCAGGCGTGTGCGGGCGGAGGATCAGTTTCCGCCGATAACCTTTTGCGCGTAGTCGTTCTGGTTGGGGAACATGTCGGCGGGAACCTTGGTGCGTCCGACCGACTCGACGACCTGCATGCGCGCACACTCCTTGAAGTTGTCTCGACAATAGCGCTTTTTCATCAGATCGGCAACGGCCGGCATGTTGGCCATCTGGTCGTTGAAGAAGATACAGGTCTGGAGCAGTTCGCAATCAGCCATGGTTCTAATCCTCCGTTTTTACCGTTGTTGCGGCAAGATTTGAGTCGCGTAACAGCGTGTATTTTAGTGAGTTGCAATTAAAATGCAACAATAATTTACCCTTAATGCAACATCGTGCGTGCGAGGTTGACCATTATGAAGCAAATACGCTATCTTGCCTTACGCGGGCCTTGCGGCCCGCTTTTACTTTGTACGGAGACGTGAACGATCCATGAGCAAGCAGCACAAGGCCGAAGTGGCGCGGAGGCGCACTTTCGGGATTATCAGCCATCCGGATGCGGGGAAGACCACGCTGACGGAGAAACTCCTGCTCTTTGGCGGGGCGATCCAGATGGCCGGCGCGGTCAAGTCGCGCAAGACCGACCGCCACGCCACCAGCGACTGGATGAAGATCGAACAGGAGCGCGGAATCTCGGTCACCACCTCGGTGATGAAGTTTCACTACCGCGACTATGACCTCAACCTGCTCGATACTCCCGGGCACCAGGACTTCTCAGAAGACACCTACCGGGTGTTGACCGCCGTCGACAGCGCGCTGATGGTGATCGACAGCGCCAAGGGGGTTGAGACCCAGACCGAGAAACTGATGGAGGTTTGCCGGATGCGCAACACCCCGGTCATCACCTTCATCAACAAGCTTGACCGCGAGGGACTCTCGCCGCTCGATATCCTCGCCGACATCGAGGAGAAGCTGCAGATCGAATGCGCACCGCTCTCCTGGCCGATCGGCATGGGCAAGCGCTTCAAGGGGGTCTACAACCTCTACCGCAAGTCGCTGTTGCTGTTCACCCCGGGGCAACAGACCCGTAGCTCCGATGCCATTGTGATCGAGGACCTCGACGACCCGCAGCTTGACGAGCTGCTCGGCAGCCAGGCCGACGAGCTGCGTGGCGACATCGAGCTGCTCGAGGGAGCGGCGAACCCCTTCGACCACACGGAATACCTCAAGGCCAACCAGACACCGGTCTTCTTCGGCAGCGCCATCAACAATTTTGGTGTGCAGGAGCTGCTGGACGCCTTCGTCGAGCTCTCTCCCGCTCCTGGTCCCCGCGTCACACTGAGCCGTGCTGTCGACCCCGGGGAGGAGGCCTTCTCAGGGTTCGTCTTCAAGATCCAGGCGAACATGGACCCGGCCCACCGCGACCGGATCGCCTTTCTGAGGGTCTGTTCCGGGAAGTTCACCCGTGGCATGAAGGTCCGCCACCACCGGATCGGCAAGGAGGTCACCCTGGCCAACGCCACGATCTTCATGGCCCAGGATCGCGCCAACGTCGAGGAGGCCTATCCGGGCGATATTATCGGCCTGCACAACCACGGCACGATCAAGATCGGCGACACCTTCAGTGACAAGGAGACGCTCAAGTTCACCGGTATCCCCAACTTCGCCCCCGAGCATTTCCGGCGGGTGCGACTGAAGAATCCGCTCAAGAGCAAGCAGCTCGAGAAAGGACTGCTGCAGCTTTCCGAGGAGGGCGCCGTGCAGGTTTTCCGCCCGGTGATCGGGGCCGACTACATCCTCGGTGCCGTCGGGGTACTGCAGTTCGATGTCACGATGGCGCGGCTCAAGAACGAATACGGGGTCGATGCGGTCTACGAGGGGGTCGATTACGCGACCGCGCGCTGGGTCGAATGCGGCGACCGCAAGAAGCTCGACGAGTTCGAGCGGAAGAACCAGGGAGCCCTGGCCCATGACGCGGAGGGGAACCTCACCTACCTGGCGTCGAGCGAGTGGCGACTCGGCCATGTCGCCGAACAGTGGCCCGAGGTCACGTTCCTCAAGACCCGCGAGCACAACTGACGGGCATCCGACGGCCCCGCCTGATGGCGGGGCCGTTTTGTTTTGACCGCAGCGGTGCTAGAATGTCGGCCACTCGCAGTATGGAGGAGTCGATGCAGTTGACGGTTCTGGCCGACAATCATACTTCCCGCCCCGAACTGGCGACCCAGCACGGCCTGAGCTTCTGGATCGAGTCGGACGGACGTCGCCTGGTGTTCGACACCGGCAGCGATTCCAGCTGGCTGGACAATGCCCGCCGGCTGGGAATCGATCCATGCGAAGCCGAGTGGCTGGTCCTCTCCCACGGTCACTGGGATCACGGCGGTGGCGTTCCGGCCCTGCTCGATGCCGGGTGGCGGGGGACGCTGCTGGCCCATAGGGAGGCGTGGCAGCTTCGGCGTGCGGTCGCCGCCGAGGAGGCCGATCGGGATATCGGGCTCCCCTGGGGGGTGAGCGAGCTCGCCGCGCGTGGCATTCGTCTCGAACAGGCCGATGCTCCCCGGGAGCTGTTCCCGGGAGCCTGGCTGACCGGACCGATCGGTGGCGGTCATCCCGCTCCGACCGCTCCAGGATTGCAGAAGCGGACGGATGGTCTCTGGCGGGCGGACGATTTCGTCGACGAGCAGACCTTGGTGATTTCCGGAGACCTCGGTCTGGTGGTCGTCACCGGCTGCTGTCACCGCGGAGTGCTCAACACCCTGGAGGCGGCTCGCGCGGTGTCGGGGTGCGACTCGATCCACACCCTGGTCGGCGGCCTGCACCTCAAGGACGAGCCTCGCGAGCGCTGCCTGCAGATCGCCCGGGAGATCCGTGCCGCTGGCGTGGTAAAGGTGTACG
>QKBP01000056.1 GCA_003246035.1 Desulfuromonadaceae bacterium
CGCCTCTTATAAACCCTGCATTCTAGTAAGAATTGGATCTCTTGACGGTCGTAGAAATAACAAGACCTCGGACATTCTATCATCCAAGGCCTTGTTCTTAGCCGGAACCACTTTTCAGTGTGTCCCAGCCGTTTTCCGCAGCATTCTGACTTCCGTCTTCCTGCTGCAGTCAGAGACGAATTTGCATTGCGCTTCTTCGTCTCATCTTATTGTAGCTTAACAGAGTAAAGTCTATCAACAACCAAAAGACTCCAATTCTATGTCTATTTAGCCTACCTTTCGAGAACACAGTGGCCCACTTTTGCCACTTTCAGTCCGCCCTTCCTCAACCGCCCCGTAGGAGCCCCGGAGGGAAACCCTGGACTGGAGCATGACGGGCATGGAAGAGAGTGCCTTAGAGAGTTCAGTTAAATAGCCGTCTCCGGACCGGGTCTGGACCGGAAGGCAAAAAGAAAGGGAGACTCCAGATGGAGTCTCCCTTTTCTATGACTGGTCGGGGCGAGAGGATTTGAACCTCCGACCCCCTGCTCCCGAAGCAGGTGCGCTACCAGGCTGCGCTACGCCCCGACGTCTTTTCAAGCGGCCGGTAGAAATACCATGAAACGTTATGGAAGGCAAGAGGAATTACCCGCCGTCGGTAACATTGATGCGCGCTGCATAGGCATTGGCGGTCTGGCGAGGGCGTGTGCGCCTAAGGGTATAATATTACACATATAATATGCATTATCGCGGCGCATAAATGCTTGAAGTCGGTGCGATTCGTGTGCTAAAAAATGACAGCCGATAAATGAAAATGAGTTTTTCCAGGCGTGCGTTTTCCTGCCTCCGACCCCTGTAACCCCTTCGACAGCGATGAGTCCATGATCAAGCAGCTGGGCATGAGAAGTCGATTTCTCAGCGGACGGATGCGTCTATTTGTGCTCATTCTGGCAGCTGTTGCAACGCTGGCGGCGGTCAGGCATTCCAACTCGTCACTGCGCATCGGTTTTCTTGGCGAGCTTTCGGGGCGCGGCAGCCTCTTCGGCCTGGCCGGCCGCAACGGGGCCTCGCTGGCCGTCGAACAAGCTAACGACTCCGGTGGCGTGCTGGGGCGCAAGGTCGAGCTGATTGCGGTCGGCTACCAGGATGGCAAGAGGGATGTGCTCGAAGGGCTGCGGCGACTGGAAGCATACGGCGTGAGCGCGATCGTCGGACCGATGACCAGCTCCGCTTCGATGGAGCTGATGCGCCCCGAGCCGGTCACCAACCTGGTGATGATCAGCCCGACCTCGGAAACCTCGCGGTTGGCCGGAATTGATGACCAGTTTTTCCGGGTCACACCGGCAAGCAACTTGTCGGTGCGGATATTGGTGAAGCACCTGCTCGACACGCGGGAAGTGAAGAGCGTCAGCATTGTGCTCGATACGGATAATCAGGCCTTCACCCGGGACTGGCAGGAGGAGTTCTCCCGCGAGTACGTCCGCCGGGGGGGGCGGGTGCTCGACGTGGTCCCGTTCAGTTCCAAGGACCTGATCAGCTTCAGCGCGCTGTGCGACCGGATTGTCGCCAGCGGCGCCGATGGGGTGCTGCTGCTGACCCATGCCACCGACACGGCGCTCTTCTGCCAACAGGTCGCCAAGCGCCAGCTCCGGCTCGCCTGCTTCTGTACCAGCTGGGCCTCGTCGCCCGATCTGGTCCGCATGGGGGGGCGGAGTGTCGAAGGGCTGACCTGGGTTCAGGGGAGCCGTTACGATGACGACACCCCGGTGTATCGTGACTTCTGCCGGGCCTATCGCAAGCGCTTCAGCAGGGATCCCGATTACGCGGCACTGCACGCCTACGAGGCGACCGGCATGCTCCTCGCGGCTTTGGCGGAGGACCCCGATGTGCCGCTCAGGGAGCGCCTGCGCAACCTCGGCTCGTTTGTCGGGCCGCAGGACACCCTGGTGTTGACCCCCGGCGGGGACGTGGTGCGCAACCTGCACCTGCTGACAATCCGCCGGGGGGAGATCGTCTCCATTGCCCACAGCCGCATGTCTTATGCCGACCTGCTCGGCGAATAGTCCTTACTCGTACCCTTCCACCAGTTTGCGGTATTTCTCCTCCAGTCCCGGAGTCTTCTCCTCGGCGGCCCGGTACGCGGAAAGCATCCCGGGGCGAACCTCCTCGGGGAGGACCCGCTCGGCGAGCGGGTAGAGGATATCGTCCTCCTTCTGGATGTGGCCGCGCAGCAGCTCGATGTACCCCCTGGCGTGCTGCGCGATCACCGGAATCTGTCCCGATTCGCCGGCGATGGCCTTCTGGGTCGCCTCTTCCATGCCGCGCACGTGAGCGCGCCCCTGGTCGTGCTCGATGCGCATCGCTTCGATCGGGGACTGCTGCTCGGGCATGCCGTTCTTGATCAGTTCCACGAACAGCACGTCCTCTTCCTTGGCGTGGTGAAAGCGGTCGGCGTAGTTGCGGATGAAGTCGACCGCGTCGATGAAAAATTGCCAGTTTCGGAACTTGCCGGCCTCCATCAGCGATGAGTACTTCTCGACCAGCGCAATCATGCGCAGGATCAGCTTGTGTTCGTCGACCATGACCCGGGTGATATCGGTTTTCATCGTGATCTCCTGTGGCAATACGTTTGGGTGCATTGAGCGATCAAGGGGGACGGACGGCACGTCGGCTGCAGTCAGGTGCCGTTGCTCAACTCAAGATTTGCGCGTGCCGTCGACCCCGAGCACCGCAACGTTCACCGGAATAGTCTTCCCCGATTCGGCGACGGCCTTCTGGACGAGCATCGCCAGGCCGCGGCAACAGGGGACTTCCATGATCGCCACCGTGACCGACTGGATGTCGTTCTGGCGCACCATCGCCGCGAGCTTCTCGACGTAGGGGCTGGTGTCGTCGAGCTTGGGGCAGGCGTTGACCAGCACGCGCCCCTTGATGAAGTCGCGGTGGAACTCGGGGTAGGCGAAGGGGGTGCAGTCGGCCGCGATCAGCAGGTGGGCGTTCTGCAGCCACGGAGCGGTCGGTGGCACCAGGTGCAGCTGGGTCGGCCACTGGCGAAGTTCTGATTCGAGGCGGCCAATCGGTTGAGTGTTCGTATCGCTCGGTTTCTTTTCCACGGTCCGGACCATGGATCCGGGGCAGCCACAGGCGAGATTGCTCATGATGTTTTCCTTTGTCTTTCGTTGTCGTTATACGTGAACGTTCTCGAGGTAGTCGATGATCTCCTGTTCGATCTTTGCTTCAACCTCGTCGCCGAGGGCATGAATCGACACGACGTCTTTGACCAGACAGATACCGACGCCGCAGGTGACGCAGCCGATCTCGTACTTCTGCAGGATCTCCCCGATGCGGGGGTGCTTTTCGATCGTGACGTTGATGGCGGCTTCGCCGATTTCCTTGGGAAGATGCATGACGCGGACTCCTTTTTTCGTGCAAGATGGCTCCAGAGTATCTGAACCCTGCGCGAGGAAACATGACGCAGGTCAAAGGGTGAGTAAATTGGTCAGGCTTTTCTGGCGCGCCGATTATGTCGGCGGATTGCGCGTGCCTGGGTCGCAGCGCTGTGCCCCCGCGCGACGAACCGTCCGCGTTGCGAGAAGATAACGCGGCTGCCGTACGCAACCGGCAGTTCTGACTTCGCGCCGTACGGAGCCATCCCCGGTCCGCGACAATTGCCTAAAATCGAAAAACTTGTTAAAAGTTCTGAGTAGTTATGACTTTAGGGGGAGCGATGAAGCGGCTGATTGCAGGTGTGGTGTTGATGGGACTGTTGGTTCCGGCGGTAGCCTGGGCGACCAACCAGATGGCGCTCGACAGCGGCCACAGCTGCAGCCATTGTCATTTCGACCCGGCCGGCGGGGG
>QKBP01000082.1 GCA_003246035.1 Desulfuromonadaceae bacterium
GTCGCCGAGACCCTCGAAGAGATGCCGGTCGGCGAGCTGTGCGGGATCGGCAAACGCACCCGGCAAAGCCTCGCCATGCTCGGCATCACCACCTGCGGACAGCTCGGTCGGGCGCCGCGAAGCCTGCTGAAGAAGCGCTTCGGCATCATCGGAGAGCGCTTGCACGACATGGGCCGCGGCATCGACGACACCCCGGTGGTCCCCTCCAGCGACGAGGACGAGGTCAAGTCGGTCGGGCACAGCATGACCCTCGCCCGCGACGTCGAGACCCGCGAGGACATCTGCCGCTACCTGCTGCGCCTCTCCGAGATGGTCGGGCGGCGCGCACGCCGTTACGGGGTCACCGGACGCACCGTGCACCTGACCCTGCGCTACAGCGACTTCGAAACCGTCGGCAGCCAGGTGACCCTCTCCGATCACACCAACCGCAGCGATCTCCTCTACCGTACCGCCTGCGAACTGCTCGGGCGCTTCACCCTCCACCGGCCGGTGCGGCTGCTCGGGGTGCGCCTCACCAACCTGCAGCACCAGCAGCAGTATCCCCTGTTCGATGATGGGGAACGCATGCAGGGGGTCGCCGAGGCGATGGACGCCGTCAACGACCGCTACGGCAGCTTTACGGTCTCCTTCGGCAGCGTGCTCGAGAGCGAACGGGCGGCACGGGTGATTTCTCCGGCCTGGAGGCCGGAAGGGATCCGCTACGTGAATGTCGAATAGGGGGGATGCCGCGGCAGCGGTCAGTCGAGAGGGAGTTCGAGCTGCAGTTCAGGAACCTGCTGGGCCACCCAGGCGGTGAAGGTGTTGCTGTTGGGGCCGGGGAAGGCTCGGTAGGTCGTCTTCCAGGGATAGGCGTGGGCCGCCAGCTCGACGGCATCAACCAGGGCATCCACACCCTCACCGCGATGGTCGACCAGCAGTTCCGGCTTCTCACCGAACCAGTAACGGTCCGGAGCGTCCTCGGCGATACGCAACACGGGGCGCCCGTGGCGGGCGCGCCAGCCGACCACCTCGTAGACGGTGTAGACCGGCACCTCGCTCCGTTTGGTAGCAATCCAGGTATGGATCGCGAACCACCCCCGCCACCCCCAGGCGCGGGCTCCGTAGACCTGAACCACCGCCTCACGGGTGGTGGCGGGGTCGGGTGCCAGGCCGGCAGGCTCACGGCTTGCGGTGCGCCAGTCCCCGGAGGACGAGCAGTTCACCGCTGACAGCGCCGTCAACAGCAGCAGCAAGGGTGTAACGATGATCGTGATGTGCCGACCCCGTACGCACATGGTTCCTCCTGAATGCGGCCAGATGGGATGGTTACCAGTGTAATCGATGGGGCGCCACGGCAGCAACGTCCTGCGAATAGGTTTAGGTCTGCGCCAGGAAGTGTGCTAGGGTCGGTGAACGAATCGCCACGTACCGAGTGGCCGCCGGGAAAGGGGGAAGGGATGTCGGGAAGAGAGTTCGAACGGCTGGTATCGCAGCTGGCTGAACTGGCCACGTCGCAGGTCACCTTCAACATGAACCTGCAGCGCAACGTCACGGCCCTGATGGCCGCCACCGTTTCGTTGATCTCGGCCGTCAAGGCCGTCGATCCGGAGATGACAGCCCTGCTGGAGAAGCACCTCGAGGCGCAGAAGGAGCTGCTCGAGGGGATCCCCGATCTCGACTGCAGCGAACAGCTGCAGAATTTTCTCAACGTGCTGCGCTACAGCGGTCCGCCCCCGGATGACACCCACCCCACCCCACCCTGGTTTCGCGGAATCGTCTCGGGGGGACGCGAAGAGAGCGAACAGACGTAGTTCGCAGCGTTTCGTTAGAGGCGCCCCTGCCGGTGCAGCGCTCCGGCGACCACCGCCTGCCCAAGGCTCAGTCCGCCATCGTTGGGCGGGACCTGGCGATGGCGACAAACGATAAACCCATCCCCCTCCAGACTGCGGCAGAGCCCCTCCAGCAGGGTCAGATTTTGGAAAACTCCACCCGACAACGCGACCGTCGAAAGAGCGTATTTTGACCTCAGGGCATCACAGGCTGCGCGCACCATCGCCACCAGCCCGCGGTGGAAACGGGCACTGATCGTCCCGGCTGCCACTCCGGCCAGGCCGTCCTCAGCCACCGCACGCAGCAGGCTCGCCGGATCGAAAACCAGCAGACCTTCCCGCTCGACCAGTTCGAAGGGGTACGTCCCGCCCGCCCCCCCGTCCAGGGCCATTTCCAACTCCAGGGCCGCTTGTCCCTCGTAGCTGACCGTGTGACGGATACCCGCCAGGGCGGCGACCGCATCGAAAAGACGCCCGCAGCTTGAGGCCCGGGGAGAATTCACCCCCTTCTCCAGCATCTGCATCAGGACCCGCTGCTCGGCAGCGGTGAAGCTCGACAGCAGGGGGTGCTGCGGAAGCTCCCCGCCGTATGCGTAATGCAAGGCGCTTAACCCCATGCGACGCGGCTCACGGGTCGCGGCATCCCCCCCCGGCATGGCGAGATAGGCGAAGTGCCCTGCCCGCTCGAACTGCAGCGCGTCACCGACCAGAAACTCCCCCCCCCAGATGGTCCCGTCCGCCCCGAAACCGAGACCGTCGAAGATCATGCCGATCGCCGGACCCTCCCGGCCGCTGTCCGCCAGGGCACCGGCAAGGTGCGCATGGTGGTGTTGCACGGGAACCCGCGGGAGATCGCCGAAACGCTCGGCGGCCAAGGTCGAGAGGTAATCGGGGTGGAGGTCGTGGGCGACGATCTCGGGGGTCACGGCGAGCAGGTCGCGGAGATGATCGACGGTCTGGGTCAGTGCCTCCAAGGTCTCGGCGTTCTTCAGGTCGCCGATATGCTGACTCAAAAACGCCCGATCCTGTTTCACCAGGCACACGGTGTTCTTAAGTTCTCCGCCGAGCGCCAGAGTCGGCACCTGGGGAGTCGGCAAATAAACCGGCCGGGGTGCATAGCCGCGCGAACGCCTCAGCAGCAGAGGTTCCCCGCCCATCACCCGGGCGATCGAGTCGTCGCAGCGGGTGTGGATGCGTCGGTTGTGGACCAGGTACGCATCGGCGATCCCGGCAAGAGCGGAGCGAGCTTCGTCGTCGCGAAAGGCGATCGGTGCATCGGAGAGGTTGGCACTGGTCATCACCAGCACCGGCAGGTCCATCAGCAGCAGGTAATGGAGGGGCGTGTAGGGGAGCATGACGCCGAAATAGCGGTTGCGCGGCGCCACCGCAGGAGCGAGATCGTGCCCGTGTCGCTGCGGGAGGAGGACGATCGGCCTCTCCCAGCTCGCGAGCAGGCGCTCTTCGAGCGCTGATACCTCGGCGAGGCAGTGAACCGTGGCCAGGTCGCGGGCCATCAGGGCGAAGGGCTTCTCTTCTCTCCCCTTGCGGCGCCGCAGTTCGGCCAGCGCTTCGTCGTTGCGCGCATCGACCGCCAGGTGATAACCGCCCAGCCCCTTGATCGCGACGATCTTCCCTTCTTTGAGCAGGCGAACAGCCCTGGCAAGCGGATCGACGACGCGCTGCACAGCACCGTCGGCATCGAGCAGCTCGAGGGCGGGGCCGCAATCGGGGCAGGCATTGGGCTGGGCATGAAAGCGCCGGTCGCTCGGGTCCTCGTACTCCGCACGGCAGGCAGGACACATGGAAAAGTCGGCCATGGTCGTCTGCGGCCGGTCGTAGGGGACGCCGGTAATAATGGTGTAGCGGGGTCCGCAGTTGGTGCAGTTGATGAACGGGTAGCGGTAGCGACGGTCTTCCGGGCGGAAAAGTTCCCTGAGGCAGTCGGGACAGACGTAGGTATCGGGGGCCACCTGGGCCTCGCGCGCTTCGCCCACCTCGCTGCGCCGGATGACGAATCCCTGCTCCCCGGTCTCTGGGATTTCGCCGATTGTGACCCGCGCCA
This sequence comes from Desulfuromonadaceae bacterium, assembly GCA_003246035.1. Next base: position 3,871 of record QKBP01000082.1, read on the forward strand.
GGTGCGCCAGCGGCGGGTGCTGCTGGTGCAGCTCCCGGACGAAGCTTTCGAGGACAACGGATGGCCCCTCGACCTCGACGGTCACCCCGCGCGCATCGTTGAACACCCAGCCGGACAGGCGCTGAGCCGTTGCGAGCTGGTAGACGAAGGGGCGGAAACCGACCCCCTGTACGATCCCTTCGATGGTGATGGACTGACGTGGCACGGCACAACG
>QKBP01000110.1 GCA_003246035.1 Desulfuromonadaceae bacterium
TGAGGGTCACCTCGCCGTCTTCCTCGCCGAGGACTTCCAGAAGCGCCAGCGCATTTTCCACCGAATGGACACAGTAGGTATCTTTCTCCCTTGTCGGCATCCCACACTCCTCACACCCGTTCCGTGCAGACGGCTCCGGACGACGCATATAATATAGTACATTGTTTTATTCTATTTCACTTTCCACTCCCAGAAATCATTCAGCCTTAAAACCGCGCAACTAGCGAAACAATCCGCACAACTCTCCGGGCCAGCAAAACAACGATAAACCAAAATTCCCGACAAAGCAAACAGGTTTTACTGTTTTTTAAAAAGTTGTTTTATTTTATTTGGCAATAAAAATGCGAGCGCGCCTCCCCGGTCGGTCGTCCGCCCCATAGACGAACCGGCCTCTTTGGCCTATGCTGAAAGAGACACACCCCGTTTGACCGACCCTACCGGACAGGAATTCGCCGATGAGACCCTCCCGCAAATACTGGATATTCATCCTCGTCATTGTCGCGGTCATTTTTGCCGATATCTTCGGCAGCTTTGTCGGCTCCTGGATCAACCTCGCCACGGAAGAGCGCGAGCTGGTGCGGGGGATCTTCACCAAACTGATCCCCTTCCCCCTGGTCGGCGCCCTGGCCCTGGTCATGATCATCGGCACCCTGGTCAGCCTGCTGTTCAGCTACTACATCATCCCCATCCTACAGGCGCGGCTGATCGCCACCGTCAACCCCGCCTACCGCATCAAACCCGAAGGAGCCAAGGAAGTCATCTACCTGACCGAGGTCATCAACGAGTCGGCCGAGGCCTTTCAACGTCTGCAGGCCAACGTGGAAGAGCGTATCGGCCGGGCGCGCACCGAACTGGATGAGGAGCACAATCGTCTGGCCGCGCTGTTGGCGGAGCTCCCCAGCGCCGTGGTCGTCTGCAGCCTCAATGGCCAGATTCTGCTGTACAACGCCCTGGCGCGGCGCCTGCTCCAGCCCGACGCTCCCAACCCGTCCGAAACCGGCCCGGCGGCCTGGGTCGGCCTGGGACGCTCCATTTTCGGCGTCATCGACCGCACCCTGATCGCCCACGGGTTGGACATCCTCCAGCAGGAAGCCGCCGCGGGTCCGCCGTCCCCCTATCGCTTCGTCACCACGGGGCAGGGAGTCCCCCTACGGGTCAGCCTCGCCCCCGTCACCCGACCGGGGGCGGAAAAACGCGAGCTCTCAGGCTTTATCCTCACCCTGGAGGACATGAGCGTCCAGCTGGACGACGAACTTCACCGCAACGAAGGGTTCCGCGACCTCTGTGAAACCCTCCGTCTCGCCGCAGAGGATATCCGCCAGGGGATTGCCGCCCTCCCCGCGGACCTGCAAGGCACGGCGCACGACAGCCTCGAACGGGCCTCGCAGCAGTTGCAACGGGGACTCGACCAGGTAAACGGAGATCTCGGCCTGCCGCTGCAGGAGCCGTCGCACGTCGAGGATGTGGCCGCGGAGAGTCTGCTGGCGGTGCTGCGCAAAAATCTCGCTTCCCGCCATGGCTGGCGACTGACCGTGCGGGCCGAGCCGGGACTGTTGGTGCGCCTCGACAGCTACGCCTTGGTCCAGGCCGTTTCCGCCCTGGCCTCCACCCTGGAGGAAGAGGTTCGCCCCGACAAGCTGAGCCTGTCGCTGGAGCGACAGAAAGACGGGGGCGCCGTCCTCACCCTCGCCTGGCCCTCGGGGTTTCTGACCCGGCGGCACCTGGACGCATGGAGAACGACGCCCCTGACCACCGATCCGCAGGGCCACGCCTGGAGCCTGCAGGAGCTGCTGAGCCGCGACGGCGCCACTCTGTGCCCCGCGCCGTCGGGTGAAGAACGGTGCGCTTCGGTGGCGATCCGCCTGCCCACTCCGCCCCTCCCGCCGCGGACCCCGGCCCTGCATCCGATGCAGAACCGCCCGGTCTATTACGCCTTCGATCTTTTCGAGCACCCGGTGACCGCAAAACTCGGCCAGCATCGGCTAAGCGAGCTCACCTACGTGGTCTTCGATACCGAGACGACGGGTCTGAACCCGTCGGAGGGGGACGAGATCATCCAGCTGGCCGCCGTGCGCATCGTCCGCGGACGGCTGCTCTACGACGAATCCTTCGATCAGCTCGTCAATCCGCACCGCCCAGTCCCCCGCGCATCGATCGAGGTGCACGGCATCGACCCCGCCCTGCTTGCCGGGCGCCCGGCCATCGAGCAGATCCTCCCCGCTTTTCACGCGTTTGCCGAAGGGTCGGTGCTGGTGGCGCACAACGCCGCCTTCGACATGAAATTTCTGCAGCTCAAAGAGGAGCGGACCGGCCTGAGGTTCGACCAGCCGGTCCTCGACACCCTGCTGCTCTCCTCCATCCTGCATCCGAACCAGACGAGCCACTCCCTGGACAGTCTCGCCGAGCAGCTCCACATCCCCATCGTCGGCCGTCACACGGCCCTGGGCGACGCCATGGTAACGGCGGAAGTCTTCCTGAAACTCCTCCTGCTGCTGGAAAACCGGGGCATCCGCACCCTGGAAGAGGCCCTGCAGGCCTCGGAACAGTCCCCCTACAGCCGGTCCCGTTATTGAGGCGTCGGTTCCGTGCAGCCGGGACCGTCAACAGGGTTGCAGATCGGCCCCGGCTGGGCTATAGTGCCGACCAATTTCATCAGAAGGAGATCGCGCCATGATCACGGCCATCAGCCCCCTCGACGGGCGATACGCATCCAAAGTAACCGAACTGACAGAGTGTTTTTCCGAATATGCCCTGCTGCGCAACCGCGTGAAGGTCGAGGTGCTGTGGCTGCTCGCCCTGGCCGCCGAGTCGGGGATTCCCGAGTGCCGTCCCGTCACCGCCGAGGAGGAGGCCTTCCTGCGCGGGCTGATTACCGCCTTCACCCCGGAGGAGGCTCAGAAGATCAAGGACATCGAGGCGGTTACCAACCACGACGTCAAGGCCGTCGAATACTATCTCAAGGACAAGATCACCGGGACCTCTCTGGAGAACCTGTCCGAGTTTCTCCACTTCGCCTGCACCTCGGAGGACATCAACAACCTCTCGCACGCCCTGATGCTCAAGGACGGCCTCGCCGCCCTCTCCCCGCTGCAGCAGCAGATCGTCGACCACCTGCACCGGCTGGCCTTCGAATTCAAGGACGTCCCCATGCTGGCCCGCACCCACGGCCAGACCGCCTCGCCCACCACCATCGGCAAGGAGCTGGCCGTCTTCGTCGCCCGGCTGCAGAAGCAGAGCGACAACATCGCCGCGGTGGAAATCCTCGGCAAGCTCAACGGCGCCGTCGGCAACTTCAACGCCCACCTCAGCGCCTATCCCCAGGTCGACTGGATCACCCTGGCCAAGGGGGTCATCGAGAAGGAGCTGGGGCTCAAGCAGAACCTCTTCACCACCCAGATCGAGCCGCACGACTACATGGCCGAGTTGTTCGACGCGCTGACCCGCTGGAACACCATCCTCACCGACCTCAACCGCGACATCTGGACTTATATCTCCATGGCCTACTTCGGCCAGAAGACCGTCAAGGGGGAAGTCGGCTCTTCGACCATGCCTCACAAGGTCAACCCCATCGACTTCGAGAACTCCGAAGGGAACTGCGGACTGGCCAACGCCATCTTCTCGCACCTGTCGCAGAAGCTGCCCATCTCCCGCCTGCAGCGCGACCTGACCGACTCCACCGTGCTGCGCAACATGGGCGTCGGCTTCGGCTACAGCATGATCGCCTACCGCTCCACCCTCAAGGGTCTGGGCAAGCTCAAGCTCAACGAAAACAAGCTCGCCGCCGACCTCGACCACGCCTGGGAGGTGCTGGCCGAACCGATCCAGACGGTGATGCGCAAGGCGGGGATCGAGAAGCCCTACGAGAAGCTCAAGGAGTTGACTCGAGGCCAGCAGATCGACCGCGACACCATCCGCGCCTTCGTCGAGGGGCTGGAGCTGGCCGAGGAGGACAAACAGCGCCTGCTCGCCATGACCCCGTCCAGCTACACCGGCATGGCTGCGGCCCTGGTCGGTAAGCTCGACTGAGCGTTTTCGTG
>QKBP01000083.1 GCA_003246035.1 Desulfuromonadaceae bacterium
GAGGGGAACCAGCAGGTGATCCTGTGCGAGCGCGGCATCCGCACCTTCGAGACCGCCACCCGCAACACCCTCGACATCTCGGCGGTGCCGGTGCTCAAGCAGCAGACCCACCTGCCGGTGATCATCGACCCCTCGCACGCCACCGGCCACGCCAACCTGGTGGCGCCGATGTGCTACGCCTCGGCGGCGGCCGGGGCCGACGGCCTGATCGTCGAGGTCCACCCCTGCCCCGAGGAGGCGACCAGCGACGGTCCCCAGTCGCTCCGTCCCGAGGCCTTCGCCGACATGATGACCAAGCTGCGCGAGTTCGTGGCGGTGGCCGGCAAGGAACTCTGACCGCACGGGAGAAATGATCATGTACCTGATACCGCTCAACCAGCTCGAGAGCGTCGAGCTGGTGGTCCATGCCCTGCGCGCCGCGGCCGGCCAGGCCGACTGCAGCCAGTGCCCGGCCTACAAGGTCTGCACCCGCCAGTGCCTGGCGATCGCCGACGGGGTGGAACGCATGCTCGCCGACGGCAATCTCCCGAGCTTCGGCGAGGACCCGACGCCCGAGCCCCCCGCGAGCGGGGGGGGCTCGGGAAGCCGCCTGAAAGTGGTGAAGTAGCCCGAAAAGAGACTTGTACGGGTACCTCCCCCGTGCTATGAAGATGTGTTCCGGCGCAGGTCGGTTGAACGCCGCCAAGGGAGGGTGTAGACCATGCAACGAATTCTGACCTACAACCAGATTTCGGTGAAGGGCCTCGAGCGCTTCCCCCGGGAAAAATACGAGGTCGCCAGTACCCTGGCCGACCCCGCTGCGATCATGCTGCGCAGCCACGTGCTGCAGCCCGCCGACATCGGCGCCACCGTCAAGGCGGTCGGCCGGGCCGGCGCCGGGGTCAACAACATCCCGGTCGAGGACTGCACCGAGCGCGGCATCGTGGTCTTCAACGCCCCCGGCGCCAACGCCAACGCGGTCAAGGAGCTGGTGATCGCGGCGTTGCTGCTCGCCACCCGCGACATCGTCGGGGCGATCGAGTTCATCCGCAAGGAGGCCCCCGGCAAGGACGACGAGGCGCTGCACAAGCTGGTCGAGGGGGGGAAGAAGGCCTACGGCGGCACCGAGCTCAAGGGGAAGACCCTCGGCGTGGTCGGCCTCGGCGCGATCGGCTCGCTGGTCGCCGAGACCGGGCTGATGCTCGGCATGAAGGTGCTCGGCTACGACCCGGCGCTCTCGGTCGAGGCGGCCTGGCGGCTCTCCCGCGACATCGAGCGCCAGGAGAACATGCAGTCGCTGCTGTCCAAGTCGGACTTCGTCACCCTGCACCTGCCGGTCCTCGAGGCGACCCGCAACCTGATCAACCAGGACCTGGTCGGGAGCTTCAGGAAGGGGGCGGCGCTGCTCAACTTCTCGCGTGAGAAGGTGGTCGACAGCGAGGCGATCCTCTCCGCCCTCGATGGCGGCCTGCTGCGCCAGTACATCACCGACTTCCCGGTCCGCGAGCTGGTTGGCCGCGACGACTGCGTGCTGCTGCCGCACCTCGGCGCCAGCACCGCCGAGGCCGAGGAGAACTGCGCGATCATGATCGCCGACCAGCTCACCGACTTCCTCGAGAACGGCAACATCAAGAACTCGGTCAACTTCCCGAACATCGCCCTGGAGCGCACCCAGGGGTACCGCATCGCCTTCTCCAACCGCAACGTGCCGAAGATGCTCAACCAGGCCCTCACCGTGCTCGCGGAGAAGAACTTCAACGTCGTCGACCTGATCAACAAGAGCCGCGGTGACGTGGCCTACACCATCATCGACGTCGAGCAGCAGCCGAACGAGGCGCTGATCGCCGAGCTCGAGGCGATCGAAGGGGTTATCCACGTCCGCACCATCTAAGGGGCGGGCTTCAACGTTTCCGATCCAGGAGGACACCATGTCACGCACGGTTTACAATTTCGGCGCCGGCCCCGCCATGCTGCCGGTTCCGGTGATGGAGAAGATCCAGCAGGAGTGGCTCGATTTCCAGGGGATGGGGATCTCGATCGTCGAGATCAGCCACCGCGCCAAGCAGTTCGAGCAGGTGCTGGTCGCCGCCCAGGAGCGCTTCCGCGAGCTGACCAACCTCCCCGCCAACTACAAGATCCTGTTCGTGCACGGCGGCGCGCGCATGCAGTTCGCGGCCCTGCCGCTCAACCTCGCCGGCCGCTCCCCCTCGAAGAAGTGCCTGTACGTCGAGTCGGGGAACTTCGCCAAGCTGGCCCACAAGGACGCCAAGCCCTTCGGCGACATCAAGGTGATCGCCAGCAGCGCCGAGAGCAACTACGACCGCATCCCGACCGTCACCCCGGAGATGGTCGACCAGGACGCCGCCTACCTGCACGTGACCGGCAACAACACCCTCTACGGCTCGCGCTGGCAGAGCTTCCCCGAGACCGGCGACGTGCCGCTGGTGGTCGACCAGACCTCGGAGATGCTCTCGCGGGTCCTCGACTTCAGCCAGTTCGGCTGCGCCTACGCCGGCCTGCAGAAGAACCTCGGCCCGGCCGGGACCGCGATCGTGGTGATCCGCGAGGACCTGCTCGAGTACGCCTCGCCGCAGACCCCGACCCTGCTCAACTACAAGCAGTGCGCCGCCGACAACTCGCTGACCAACACCGCCAACACCTTCGCCATCTACGTCACCGGCCTGGTGCTCGACTGGCTCAAGGACCAGGGCGGGATCGCCGCGATCGAGAAGCAGAACGAGGCGAAGGCCCAGCGCCTCTACGACCTGATCGACGGCACCGACTTCTACCGCGGCGTGATTCAGCCCGAGTTCCGCGGCACCATGAACGTCAGCTTCAACCTCGCCAGCGAGGAGCTCGAGGCCAAGTTCCTCAAGGAAGCCGGGGCCCGCGACCTCTACGCCCTCAAGGGGCACCGCAGCGTCGGGGGGATCCGCGCCTCGATCTACAACGCCATGCCGCTGGCCGGCGTCGAGGCGTTGGTCGGGTTCATGCAGGAGTTCGAGAAAAACAACGGCTAAAATGCCGCTGGCATACCATTACCCGGGAATGGGGACGGCGACGTCCCCATTTTCCGTTGCAGGAGAGCACCCATGGAGATCACCGAACTGCCCGCAGAACAGCAGCGTCAACTGCAGGGGGAGGAAGGCTGGAGCGCCTTCGACGCCCCGTCCCTGGTCGGCGAGACCCTGCGCTTCGTCTCGGGGGACCGCACCGGCAACCGCTTCCGGATGCGCTACTTCCGCAACGCCGACAAGCGGCTGGTCGCGCGGGTCTGGTTCGGCCCGGTCACCGAGGGCCCTCCCGGCCACGCCCACGGCGGCAGCATCGCCGCGGTGATGGACGAGGTCCTCGGCCTGGCGGCCTGGGCGGCCGGCTACCGGATCGTGGTCGGCAACCTCAACGTCAGCTTCCGCGAGCTGCTGCCGATCCTGACCGTGGTCCAGGTCGAGACCGAGGTGGTCTCGGTGGAGGGGCGC
>QKBP01000045.1 GCA_003246035.1 Desulfuromonadaceae bacterium
CGCGACAACCGCTTGCCGCCACAAGTGACAGCCAGGCACCCCCACGGCACACGGCTGACGCCGCTACCGCTGCTCCCTTCCGGGCCTGACGGAGTTCACGACCGTCCGTTGCGTGGGACCCGGCTGTCACTTCTGACGGCAAACTTGTGGCCGGATGTCAAAGGCAAGAAATTAAATGGCGGAGAGGGAGGGATTCGAACCCTCGGTACCTTGCGGTACACACGATTTCCAATCGTGCACCTTCGGCCTCTCGGTCACCTCTCCGCGAATTGGGAAGGATACAATAGGAGATGGGGAGTGTAAAGGTTTTTCCCGCCGCGCTTTTTAGCCGACCCCCCGGGGCTTGTCAAGCGCTTCAAAGTCAAGGGCCGGCTCTATAGCCGGCCCTTCATAAATGGCGGAGGGGGTGGGATTCGAACCCACGGTACCTTGCGGTACAACAGATTTCGAGTCTGTCACCTTCGACCTCTCGGACACCCCTCCGGAGTTCACCGATGTTGCGGGGGACCTTTATAAAGGTTTTTGCAATTTTTTTCCAGCCCTAAGTTGCTGAAAAAATCCGCTCAACTGCGCGCTGCACTCCTCCCCGAGCACCCCCTCGACCACCTCGACCCGGTGGTTGAAGCGATCATCGGCGGAAAAGTCGTAGATCGAGCCGACCGCACCGGCGCGCGGATCGCGGCAGGCAAAGACCAGCCTCGGTATCCGCGCCAGGATCGTCGCCCCCATGCACATCACGCACGGCTCGAGGGTTACGTAGAGGGTGGTGTCGAGCAGCCGCCAGTGGCCTATTTTAGCGGCGGCCTCGCGGATCGCGATCATCTCGGCGTGGGTGGTCGGATCGTTGCTGGTTTCGCGCAGATTGTGGCCGCGGCCGACGATCTCCCCGCCGAGCACCACCACCGCCCCGATCGGCACCTCGCCGAGGGCCTCGGCCCGGCACGCCTCGGCGATCGCCGCGCGCATGAAGCGCTGATGATCTGAATCAGGCATCCTTCGTCTCGTCCTGGCCGCTCAGGTAGTCGCCCAGCAACGAGCGGCTATGTTCGTCGTCGTGGCAATAGGCACAGAGGTTCTCCCAGTTGCTGCCGTCGGGCGGATTGTTGGCGTGGTTGCCGTCCTTGTGGTGGACGGTCAGCAGGTGGAGGTTGTGCTGCTCGAACTCGCGGCCGCACTTGGCGCAGATCCAGCCGTGCAGCTTGAGCGAGCGGGCACGGTAGTTATCGGGCGCGTCGGCCTCCCGGCGCATCGCGCGGACCAGGGCATCGATCTCTTCCTGGCTTTTCTGCGGCGCTGCTTTCGGCCGGCGCGGGCGAAACGATCGACTCAAGACAGCCTCCTCACGGCCAGCTTAGCATCCCCCCTGTAAAACAGAAAGGCCCCGGAATGCATCCGAAGCCCTTTCGCCTCTGCCTTGTGTGCCGACGCGGCCAAAACACTCCCGCTTTGCGCGGCGCGGCAACGAGCTTCAGCCTTTTTGCGCCGCACCATCGGCTGGCCGGGGCTTGCCCGGCTGGAGCGTCACCAGCTTGTCGCGTGGTCCGTCGGCCACCACCTTTCCGCCATCCAGGGCGATCACCCGCTGGACCGTGTTCAACATCAGCGGGCTGTGGGTGGTCATGATCAGCACGTCCGAATCACCGAGCAGCTTCGGCAGGCGTTCCGCGAGCAGGCGCTCGCTTTCGGGGTCGAGACCGAGGGTCGGCTCGTCGAGGAGCAGCAGCCGGCAGCTCTGGGCAAAGGCTCGGGCCAACGCGACCTTCTGGCGCTGCCCCCCGGAGAGGTTGTTCCCCCGCTCCTCCAGGTGCATGCCGAGCGACATCCGGCCGCCTCTGAATTCGTTCTCGAGGCCCGAAGCCCAGAGTGCGGCGCCGAAGCGCTGCTGATCCCGGCACCCCGAGACGCGCAGGTTGTCCTCAAGCGTCCCGGCAAAGATCGCAGGCTCCTGCCCCTTGAAAGCCATCCACTTGACCCGATCGAAACGGGAGATGTCCCCCAGCGCCAGGCCGTCGATGAGGATCTGACCGCTGTCGGGGAGACTGAGACCGGCCAGGGCGCGCAGCAGGGTGGTCTTGCCCGCCCCCGGACGCCCCAGCAGGGCGACACGCTCTCCCGGCGCGATCGTCAGGGAGACGTTTTCGAGCGCCGCAGGTCGCTCCTCGAACTTCTTGCCGACGCCGATCAAGGCAATATGTCCCGAAATTTCCGGACGAGGGGTGCAGGTATGTGTCTCCACCTCGGCGAGGCTGGCCTCCATCCGCTCAGCGGCACGGGTAAAGTCCTGCCACTTGCCGGTAACCGTAAAGAGCGAGGCGACCTGCGCCATGGAGCGGCCCGCCAGGATGTTGCTGGCGATCAGCTGGCCGATCGTCAGCAACTGCGCCTCGATCAGGTAGACCCCCGTGGCCAGGACGACGACCGTCGTGAGCGTCTGCATGATCATGGCGAACATGCTGGTCTGGTTTGCCGCCAAACGCTTTCGGGTGTCGGCCTCGGTAGCCTCGCTTGCCAGTTGGCGCCAACCGCGCAGGAAAGATCCCGCACCCGGAGCGGTGCGCACCACGTCGAGTGCGTTCAGCGCCTCCCCCATCAGCGCCAGCTTGAGGATGTTTTTCTGCTCGGCCTCCTTCGAAAGGCGGGTCTGACGGGCCTGCAGCCCCAGGCCGGCCGCCCCGTACAGCAAGACGAGAACGAGAACGACCAGCATCATCGGCCACGCCACGATCCCGATCACCAGCAGGTAGAGGGCCAAAAAGGGGATGTCGGCCACGGCGAGCAGGTAACTGGAGGAGACGAAATCCCGCGACTGGGTGAGGTCACGGTAATTGGAGAGAAAACGCGGGAACCCCCCGGGGAGGAGGTCGGCCTGGGCGACCAGGCGTGACCAGAGCCTTTCGTCGCTGCGCCGCGCCAGGTCGATGCTCACGCGCTCGGTCGCCCAGCTGCGAATCAGGCGCATCCCGGCGTCGGTCGCCAGGTACAGGGCCATGCCGAAGACCAGGGCCCAGAGGGTCTCGAACAAACCGTTGAGGGCAACCTTGTCGTAGATCAGCAGGGCGAAGAGCGGCAACAGCAGCTGGCCGATATTGACGAACAGGCTGGCCACCCCGACCTCGGCCCAGGCCGCGCGCAGCTCGGGCCAGAGCGCTGCCAGGGAGGCAAAACCGGACCGGTCGACCTCTTGCGGCTGCTTGAGCACGACGGCCTCGACCACCTCGCGGCTCAGCGGGGCGTACTCGGCCGGCTGCAGTCCACCGTCGGACCCCAGGTAGTGCCAGCGCTGCTCGGTGTGCATCAGGAGCTGAAAACCGCCCCCGGGGACGCGCAGCAGCACCAGGTCGCCCGGCAGGGTGAGAATCTCCTCCAGCGGGGCGGTACAGTGCTCTACGGCGAGCGGCGACTGTGCCAGGCGGGCGACCTCCGCCCCCCAGTCCGCCGCGGCGACCAGCCGCGCACAGGTTTTCCGGAGACGGCGCGCGCCGTGACGACCAGGGCCCTGCAGTCCCGCAACCGCAGCGACGACCGCATCCCCGTCGAGGACATGCAGCGCAGCATGCTCTTCAGCCGTGGGGTCAGGCATCCAGCGAACTCCTCATCAACGCCTCACGCTTCCGGCCTAAGCCACGAACCACTGGATGCGAGCGATTTCCCCGCCGCCGTCCGAGATGACGTACTCGGTATGATTCGGTGCAATCAGAGTCCCTCCGTCACAGGTCTCCCCCACGGCGGTGAAGGCCGACAGGTCGAGAATATCGCCGCTGTCCGCCAGCACCGTCAGCTCCGTCCCACCATCGACCATGTTCAGGATGTCCTGGCCGGTGATCTCAATAGTCGTCGCGGCATCGGCGCGGAAGAGATCGGTCCCCTCGCGGATATCGAGAATTTCAAGGTTATCCAGGCGCGCATCGAGGCCGGCGAGATCGCTGAAGTCGTAGTTGCCGACGACACTCGACAGACCGTCCACGACCAGGGTGTCGGTGTCGGCGCCGCCGTCGATCGCGGTGGGGAGGTCGGCGGCATTGCTCGAAATATAAATCGTATCGGCGCCGATATCGCCCCGGGCGATATCGTGCCCCTGGTCGGCCCACAGGGTATCGTTGCCGGCGCTACCGTACAGGCGGTCATTCCCCACCCCGCCGTCGAGGACGTTGTCGCTGGTGTTGCCGAAGAGCGAATCGTCATGTATCGAGCCGAGCAGGTTTTCGATCTGGTCGAAGGTATCGCCTGCGGCGTCGTTGGTCTGGAAATCGTAGAGGCTGCCATCGAGGGCCGCGATCACCCCCTGGGAGGCATCGGCGTAGCTGGCGGTGTCGGTACCGCCTCCTCCGTACAGGGCATCGCCCGCGCCGCCGCCGGTCAGGATGTTGTCACCGGCGTCGCCGATCAGGGTGTCGGCCCCCGCACCCCCGGTGAGATTCTCGATCCCGACGTAGCTGTCTCCCAAGGCATCGCCCGCGGTTCCGCTGCCGCTGACGAGCGATGCCGTAACCCCTGCGAGCGAATCGGCGTAGCTCGCCGTGTCGTTCCCCAGTCCGCCATCGAGGACGTTGGCGTCGACGTTGCCGATCAGGATGTCGTTGCCGTCCCCACCGATCAGGTTCTCGATGCTGATGTACTGGTCTCCCTCGGCATCGCCGCCGGAGCCGAGCCCGGTGGCCAGCGAGGCGACCACATCCGCCGTCGAACCGGCGTAACTGACCGTGTCGATGCCACTGCCGCCGTCGAGCTGGTCGGCGCCGGCCCCTCCGACCAGCAGGTCGTTATCCAGACCGCCACTGAGGCTGTCATCCCCTTGCTCCCCGTAGAGAACGTCTTCACCCTCTGCACCGATCAGAATGTCGTTGTCGGTCCCACCGAACAACAGATCATTTCCTTGGCCTCCGTCCAGCGTATCGATACCGGCAGCGCCATACACCGTGTCGTGTCCGGCCCCGGCATACACCTGATCATCGCCATCACCGGCGTAGATATCGACCCCCAGGCCATCGCGAGGGAGGACCATGACCTGATTTCCGGCCTGGGTCAGGTTGAAATCGGCTTCCGTAGTTGCATCTCGCCATGAAAACGGCAGCGTCTGGCTGATGTCGTAGGGGACCCCGCTGTCGTACGAGCCAGACACGTTGACCACCACGTTGAAGTCGATCGGCCCTCCGGTATCCGCAACATCGTAAACCACCCTGACGTCAAGACCATTGGCCAGCAGGTTGCCAACGACCGCCGGATCGCTGATATCCAGCGTCCAGGTATCGCCGCTTCGAACCAGACCCGCTGCCTCAAAATCGAAGTTGGAGATTCCGGAGATCGCCGGATCGGCAATCAGTTCCACTTTCGTCAGATCTTCGTAGACGAAGAAATCGAGATGCAGGTTCTTGGCCCACTGGCCCGCATCGGCACTGAAGTTCGCATTATGGTCGATGACGTCATTGCCCGCGGTCCCGTCAATTCTCTCCCGAGTCGCCTGGCCGGCGGGGCTCGAGGCCACAAGATGCTCCGCCTCACTGGCACCCGCCACATAGGAGCCTGCAGGGTTACCGGAACCTCCCGTCACCTTGAATTCGGACGAGGTATAAAGTTCGCACGTAAGATCCGGGAAATGCACGGTCGTATCGACCGTCAGAGTATTGCTTGCCGGGTTCAACGGATTCCCGTTTATGTCAACAATGGTATTGTTGACCGTCACCACCAAGTCAGCCGTGCTCATATCCCAGGCGGTGACAGAAAAGGTCGCAGAGAGACCATCTGCCGCCAATACCGGGCCGCTGGTTAATGTCCCCCCCGTAATCGACAGGTCAGAAGCTGAGACCGAAACGACTTCTTCGCTGAAATTCAGCGTATAGTGGACGACCCTGTCTAGATCAGAAACTACGCCATCAAGATTATCCTCCACGATCGTCACGCTTGGGTTTAGCGTATCGACCCCAAAGACTACAGCGTCATTGATTCCCTGAAACAGGTTGCCATTGACGTCCCGGCCGCCCGTCACGCTGACTTTGATGTCGCTCAAATCGACATTGGTGTCTAGAACGTCATAGATGACCACGAACTTCCTGTCCGCGTTGTACCACCCCTGCAAACTCTTGGACAGAATCCCCGTAACGTCTTGGCTGAAAGTCAATGTCGGCGTAACAGAACGACTCATCGCTTCTGTAAAGTTCACAACCACGCTGACAGTAGCATCGGCATCGGTAATTAGCGTGTCACTTATGGTCACGAACGCCTCGGGGTCCTTCGTGTCGACAGCGAGTATGTTATTTTGCGTCGGAACCAGGGCGTTGCCATTGAGATCCACAATGCTGTTTTTAACGTTCACCACGAGATTTAACGTGCTGTCGTCGTAGGCAGTTACCGAAAAGGTCGCAGACATACCATCGGCAGCCAGAACCGGGGGGGCATTCAGGGTACCGCCAGCAACGGACACGTCCGCTGCCGTGACCGAAGCGACTTCCCTGCTGAAATTCACCGTATAATTCACAACATTGTCTGGCCCCGAAACGACGCCATCGAGGTTGTCTTCAATTATGGATATGACCGTCGGGTTTGTGGTGTCGACGGCAAGCGTGTTGGTTGCTGGAAGGAGGGGGCGCCCGACCTGATCGACAATACTGTCGTTTACCGTCACCTCCAAATTAGCTGTGCTGTTGTCATAGGCTGTCACCGAAAATCTTGCCGAAAGTCCATCGGCAGCGAGCACTGGACTGCTCGTAAGATCACCACCCAAGATCGTCAGATCGCTGTCTGAAATTGCGACAACCGGTTTATCGAAGGTCAGGGTATAGGTCACCAAAATGTCGTTATCGGAGACGGTGCCATCGAGATTGTCCGTGGCGATCGTCACCCGGGGGTTCAGGGTGTCGACCGGCAGGGAATGGCTCGCTTCCACCAGGGTGTTACCGTTCAAGTCGGTGACCGAGTTCTTGACGGTTATCTTCAGGTCTTTGTCGCTTGAGTCGAAGGCGATCGCCTGGAAGGTCGCCGACGTCCCGTCGGGGGCAAAAACCAGGCTGCCGTCCACATAATCTCCGCCTTCGATGAGCAGATCACTCAGATTCAGGGAGGTGATCTCTTCGCTGAAATCCAGCGTATAGGTCACCAGGCTGTCTGAGGCGTTTACGACCCCGTCCTGGTTATCGTCGAGAATCGTAACCGTCGGGTTCAGGGTGTCGATCCCGAACTCGGTTTCGGCCACATAGTCGACCATGGCGTTACCGGCCGCATCCTGGGCGCCGGTGACGTCGACATTCATGTTATCGACATCGATGTTGCCATCCTGGACCAGGTAGGTCTTGGTAAAGACCGTGCCGGTAGCATCCCACCCCCCGCCGGAATCGAGCAGCGAACCGGTCGGATCGATCACGAAGCCGGTCAGATTGTCGATGAACACGAGCGTCGGATCAACGGTCTGATCCATTGCCTCGCTGAAGGTAACGGACACGGACAGGGTCTGTCCGGCATGCGCATCGGCAATCGGATCAAACGCCAGATTACTCCCCGGTAAAGTGGCCGTGACATCATTCACTTGCGGATTTAGGGTGTCGATCGCGAAATTGGGAGAGCTGGTCGAGCCGACGCCCGGGTTGCCGGCCGCATCCTGCACCCCGGCATTGTTGAGGGTGATCAGGTTGGAGGGATCTTCGATCGGCACAAACGGGGTGAATGTCGCCTTCCAGGTAACCCCCCCGTCGGTCGAACTGACATCCGTCAGGGTGCCGTTTTCGAAGTTGAGGTCGCTGTTGGTAAAGTCGGTGACCGGGGCATCGAAGGTAATGGTCACCTCGGCGGTGTCGCCGAATTTCAGCGCCGTGTCGTCGATGGTGATGGTCGCACTCGGCGGAATGTCGTCGAGACTGTAGACCTTGTCGAAGCTCCCCGAGCCGAGGTTGCCAGCGCTGTCGTAGGAATCGACCTGGGCGTGGAGGGTGCCGCTGTTGTTGACATCGCACGCGTCCCTCAGACTCCCCCCCGACACGTTGATGCTGAAGGTCCCGTCGGCGCGGACCGAGCCGGTCGCCACGATGACATCATTGAGGCTCAGACTCACCGAATCGCCGATCTTACCGCCGCTTACCGCACCGGTCACGGCAACATCTCCCCCAGACTCGGCAATATTGACGATGTTGTCGCTGGTGATGTCATTAACGGTGATGGTCGGAGTAGGCTCCGCGGTATCGATCTGAAAGGAGTTCCCCAGGTCCACGGCGAACCCTGAGTTGCCGGCGCCGTCGACCGAATCGATCCGCGCATCGATGGTGCCGCTCCCCCCTTCGACCCCGAGCGTCGGGGCAAGGGCCGAACCGGGGACATTGACGCTGAAGTTGTGCCCATCGGGGAGAACATAGCCGGTATAATCGGTGCCGTTGATGGTCAGGGTGATCAGGTCGCCGGCGAGGTTCTCGTAGTACGCCTCGGAGACCGTCCCGGTGAGGGTGATCGTCCCCTGCGACTCGGACTGGTTGACGATCCCGTCACCGGCGACGATCGGGTCGAGGGTGATCGTCGGCTGAGGCGCCAGGGTATCGATCGAATATCCCATCGGCGGGTCTACATAAGCGACATTACCGCTCTGGTCGACAACTTCGGCATCGACGGCCCCGGTCAGCCCCTCGATGCCCTGCTGCGGCGCGAGGATGTCCCCCGAGACGTCGGCGCTGAAGGTCAGGTCATCCAGCACCGAGGTCGTAACCGTCGTGCCGTTGATCGTCAAGGTCACGATGTCGCCGACGGTTGCGGTCCCGCCGACGCGACCGCTGATCGTGACCAAGTTGGCCGGATCGGACTCGGCAACGTTGATGATGTTGTCGGATGTGATGCTGTCGAGAATGATGGTCGGGGCGACGTTGAAGACCTTGTGGCCCGACGAGCCCCCGGCCACCGACGGTCGGGGGGGGATATCCGGGACCACCGGGTCGAGCAGCACCGCTTCGGACAGCTCCGCGTTCGGGACCAGGTCTCCCGCGCCGGTGCCGCTGTCGGCGGTGAAGACCTCGATCTCCTGGTCGGTCGGCAGCGTATCGTTCTGGACGGTCACCACCTCGACATCCCCGTCCTGGGCCACATCGAGCCCTTCGCTCGCCACGCGCAGGCTCCCCGCCTTGGCCGCATCGGTGGTTCCGACCATCTTGAAGAGCTCGTCGAGGGTCGCGATATGGTCGCTGCTGAAGTGCGCCTGGGTAAACGCGCTGCCGGCAGGGTCGACGAACATAACCTGCGGAGCAGATCCGCTCAGGGCATCGAGTGCGCCGTTCGGGATGACGACGTAGGTCCCGTCCGAGAACCCGAGCAGCAGGTCGACGTCGGCGACATCGACGGAGACCAGCTCGGCTTCGCAACAGGGGACGACGATGCTCCCGTCCGCCGCGACCTCGGCACGCTTGATATCTTGACTCTGGACACCCTGCCCGCTGTTTTCGCTCTTCTCTGCCATATCCTACCTCAACTTTCAGCTTGTCCCGCCAGGCCAGTGACGCCAGGCGGGACGCGGATCAACGACCGGTGAGGCCTTACGCCTCCTGCTCGCTTACCTGCAACCCGGGCATGCTCCCCAGGAGTTTCGACAGCAGCTCGTGCGAGGTCTTGGCGTCCGAGGACCGGCGGTGCATCAGCTCGGCGACCTGCTTGGCCAATTCGCCACCACCGGCCTCAACCGCCTGGAACAGCGCCGAGAGTTGCTTGCCCAGCTGCTGAAGCTCGCCCTGGAGTGCCTCGCCGGCACCCTCAAGCTGCTCACGGGCCTTGTCATCGCCTTCGGCCTGACGTTCTGCCAGTTCGACAATCCGTGCCGCGATCTGCTGGGCGCCATTCTCGGACTGGCTGGCCAGAGTCGCCAGCAGCTGCTCGAGCTTCTCGCTGTCCTCGCCCAGCTGTCCCTGGAGCCGGGAACCGAGCTGCTGCAAATCGCTGCGTACGCTGGAGTTCGTGACGTTGAGCAGCCGGTGCGTCTCCTTGGCGGCGGACCCCGCTTGCACCGTCAGCTCGGAGAGCTGGCTGGAAATCTCGCTGCCGGACCGCTCCATGCTGGAGAAGATCTCGCTCATCTGGCCGTTGAGCTGCTGCAGCTCGGCGTTGAAGCTTCGGCCGTTCTCGTTCTGGACCGTCAACGCCTGCAGCGTCTCTTCGCGCTGGTGCTTGAAGTCGTCGATCACGGCGCCGATCATGCGCTGCTGGTTGCGCACCGACTCGCCCAGGCGCTCTTCGATATTGAAGGCGTCGAGCCGGTCGATGAGCCGCTTCTGCTCTTCGACCTGGGCGGCGAGGAGCTTGTGGGTCTCCCGGCCTTCGCCGGCCAGGTTGACCGCCAGGTCGGAGAGCTGACCGGAGACCGCGTTGTTGCGCTGCTCCAGGCTGGTCAGGAGGGTACCGAGCTGGCTGCCGAGCTTCTGCAGTTCGGCGCGGAAGCCGTTGTTCGCCTCGGTCTGCTCGGTGAGCGCCCTGAGCATGTCGGCGCGCTGGGTCTTGAAGTCGTCGATCTCGGCCGTCAGAGCCCGCTGGCGGATCCTGGCCGCCTCGGTGAGACGCTCCTCGATGCGTAGCAGGACCGAGGCGGTCAGGTCATTGGCCTGGTCGTAACAGCCGATCGCGGCATCGGGGGTCCGGAACGTAATGCTCTCGAACGACAGGGCGACTTCGATGTGCCGCGCCAATTCGGAACTCAGCACCGAGAAGATATCCCCTTGGAAGCGCTTGATACCGACCATCATCAGGCCGAGGATGATCGAGCCGAGCAGGCCGAACATCGAGGCCGAAAAGGCGATCGCCATCGACTGCATCGGAGCCTTCATCTTTTCGATCATGTTGCTGAAGACCACGATCGGGTCGGCGGCGCTCATGTCGAGATCGGAGAAACTCCCGATCAGGGCGCCGATGTCTCCCAGCGTCGCGAGCAGGCCGATGAAGGTCCCGAGCAGGCCCATCCCGACCAGCAGGCCGGTCAGGTAGGAAGGGAGTGCATTGCGGCGATTGAGCCGGGAATGGACATTGGCGAGCTCGTGCTCGAGGGCCGCCTGTTCCTGGTGGGAGATCGACCGGTCGCAGGACGTGGCGATCATCTGCAGCAGGCAGGCGATATCGCAGCGGAAGTTGTTGGCCATCTCGCGCAGGGCCGCCGAGGCGGTCTTGGCATGAATCGCCCGCGAAAAATCGACCAGGGCCCTCGCCTCGCCCATCAGGCGTTTGGCGTTCATCAGGATGATGAGCCCGCCGACCAGGATGATCACGAAGATCGTGTAGTTGATCTGCGGGTGGGGGTTGCGATCGAGGGTCGACCGGATCGCGTCAAAGAAGATCGTGGCCCCGACCAGCAGCATCACGAACGGGAGCGAGACAAACAGATAGTACATCTTCAGGTGTCTAAGCATGGCGTTCTCTCTCTAGTACGTTTTTGTCGATAAACACGTGGCCTTGCGCGCCGCGTCTTCGCTAAAAAGACGCTCAGCCGGCACGAAACGCCCCGTCTCGAAATTTAAGTAACGGCGACAGCAAATACGACAGGATGGTCCGTTTCCCGACCGCGATGTCGGCGCTGGCCCCCATCCCGGGCATCAGCGCACCGGGGAGCTGATCGCGTTCGGCCAGCCCCGAGACGTCGACCTCGACGTTCACCCGGTAGTAACGGATCTCCCGTTCATCCTTCAGGGTGTCGGCGCTGACGTCCATGACACGCCCCTCGAAGGCCCCGTAGGTCGCGTAGTCGTAGGCGCCGACGCGCACCCGGGCCGGCAGCCCACGGCGCAGATGGGCCCGGTCGTTGGGGTTGGCCCGGGCCTCGATCACGATGCGCTGGTCGCTCGGGGTGATCTCCAGCAGGATTTCGCTCGGACGCACCACCGCGCCGATGGTCGTCACGTTGAGCTTGTTGATCAGCCCTGCCACCGGACTCCGGACAATGTTCCGTTCCTGGCGATCGACGCTACTGTCGAGACCGAGGCTGATGTTCTCCAGCTCCACGCGCACCTCTGTCAGCGCCGCGGAGGCTTCGGCGCGGGACCGTGCGACCGCTTCCTTCTCCCGCAGCTCGAACTCCTTCAGGGCCGCCTGCAAACGGGGGACGCGGCTGGTCAGCTCGGCGATCTCGGTCTTGAGCTGCTGGAGGCGCATCTGGCTGTCGAGCACTTCGAGCTCCGAAGCCGCGTTGTTCTGGCGCAGATCCTCGATCACCCGACTTTTCTTCTGCGCCAGAACCAGCTCATCCAGGAGGTTCTTCTGCTTCGCCTTGACCTCCGCGAGTTCGTTCATCTTCTGGCGGGTCTGGGCCTGCAGCACCTTGAGTTCCTGGTCAAGCTGCAGGCGCCTGGCCTTCCAGGCCTCCAGTTCGACCGCGACCACGCTCCGGTCGCTCAGCGCTTCGGGGAAGGAGACCTCATCAGCCCCCTGCACTTCGGCCAGCAGGCGGGCCTCTCGCCCCCGCAGGGCATCGAGCCGGGACTGCTCCTGCTCCAGGCTGGAGCGGGTCTGCACGTCCGAAAGCACCATCAGCGGCTCACCGGCCGCGACCACCTGCCCCTCCTCGACCAGGATCTTTTCGACGATCCCCCCCTCGAGATGCTGCACGATCTGCGATTTGCCCGCCGGGATGATCTGCCCCTCGGCACGCACAATGACGTCGACTTCGGTCAGCCCGGCCCACACCACCACGCACAAGCTGCTGAAGAGCATCAGGAGCATAAAGGCCCTCTGCGGGGTCAGGTGCGCCTGTATTTTCCGGACAGGTTTCAACATGCGCTCTTGTCGATCCTCTAACGTGTTCCGACCTTGACCACCGAGGCGTTCCCCCCCGACGGGACCTCGACAACGGAGACATCGATGTTGTTGCCGGGGACGTTCATCTCGATCAGCAGGTTGCGTACCGCCAGGGCCCGGTAAAAGCCCATGCGCTTCGCCTCGGAGAAACC